>JAMCQR010000045.1 GCA_023379555.1 Thermoplasmatota archaeon
CTTTCTCTTTCGACGTCAAGAATACAAAAGACATAATCATGAAAGCGGTCAAGCACAGGGGAACATCGGTGATTGACCTTCTTCAACCCTGCCCAACTTACAACGATATCAACACGAAGGAATGGTACGAGCAGAGGGTATACTACCTTGACAAGGACCCAAGCTGGGACCCAGTCGTGAAAGAGGCAACGTCCGAGGCATCCGAGCAGAAGTATCTTCAGGCAATACAAAAGTCACTTGAATGGGGAGACAAGATACCTCTTGGAGTGCTTTATCAGAATGACCTCGTACCATCGTTCGGTGACAGGATCGCAGATCACATCACCAACTATTTCGAGGTGCCACCGGCACTTTCCCCTATAATCAATTCAGAGGGGCAGCCAGTCGCAAGGATGGAGAAAATATTCACGGACAGGCTCATAAAGAGATGAACATAGGGGGCCACCTATCTACAAAGGAGGGGTTCGCAAAGCTCCCAGAGAAAGCCCATGCACTCGGACTGAAGACTTACCAGTTCTTTTCCAAGAACCAAATGCAATGGAAGGCTCGTCCACTCGATAAAGAAGAAGCATCGGCGCACGTGAAAGCGGCGAAACAGGCAGGAATCAACGACGAGTCAATCCACGCATCTTATCTTTTGAACCTGGGCAGTCCTGAAGAGGGCAAGTACAAGATGTCCTACGGCGCGTTTGTAGAAGAGATCAAGAGGGCAGATCAGCTGGGGGTGCCGCTTTTGATATTCCATCCGGGGGCCCATATGGGCTCTGGGGAAGCAGACGCACTCAAGAGAATATCAGATGCAATGAACTCCGCAATTGAAGAGACGAAGGGTGCAAAGGTGAAACTCACTGTTGAAAACACCGCTGGACAAGGATCAGTGGTTGGTTACTCCTTGGATCATTTGGGGTACATTGCAGAAAATAGCGTGGACAAAAACAGAATAGGCTTCTGTATTGACACCTGTCACGCATTCCAGGCTGGTTATGATCTGAGCAACAAGTTCGATTCATTCCTGTCGGAATTCGACTCAAGAGTTGGAATCGAGCTGCTGAGGGCGTTCCACCTGAATGACGCCAAGTATCCGTTTAACAAGCACCTGGACAGACACGAGAACCTAGGAAAGGGATACATTTCACACAGCTTCTACGTCGACTTTTTCAGAGAACCCAAGCTGGCTAAAGTGCCTGCATTCCTTGAAACACCAGAAGGGGAAGAAGGATACCCCAAAGATCTGAAATTCTTGAAATCTCTCGGAATAGTTCTCTGAGTAAAATCAACCTGCTTGCTCAGAATTTTTGTTCTCTTGTATCTCACGCCTTCCCCTGAAAGAGATCCGAATACAGTCGCATTCAAAAACCCGACAGCGTTGCCAGTCCCGATATCTTGAACGGCTCCGAGGTGATGCTCAGAACGCCCCCCCTACTAGAGGTCCCATAGCTCTTCCAACTGAAATGAAAGCATTATAGAGACCCATGTTTTTGTCAATATTCTCAGGTATCGAGATCAGAAAAACCATTGCTGCGGACGAAGGGAATGCAAAATCCTCCCATCGCTGGTCCAAGTCTCCATCCGATGTTATTCCCAACCCTCAGAGTTGAGAATTCTTTCGTCTTAACTTCACTCTCAGCAGACACAATGGAATAGATCGAAGGTTGAAGTGCGGAGCTGGAAAGTGTGAGTGCAAAGAATGTTATGGAGTAATAAACAGGAGAGGTTTGCACGAATGATGAAAGAATCAAAATTAGATACAATAGGGTAAGTGCAACCAACGAAGCGACTACAGCTTTCTTATGTCCAATCTTGTCGGAATAAGGTCCCGAAAATTTTTGGAGAATAGTTCCTCCTAGAATTGCAGCCATCATCAACAGAATATCTTCAAGGACGGACAGGCTCAGAGCTTCCCCGAAGTGGAGTGCGTTAAAAATCCATAATGATGAGAGACCAAGTCCGCGCAATCCGGACGTGGCTGCAGCAATTGAGATCTTATTCTAGACATTGTCAATTAATTAGTAATATGAATGTGATTTGAAGGTAAAGCAGAATATAGTGATTCCCGGGAGCTTTCCAAGCTGGAAAAGATAAGCAGACATTAAAGGAGATTCAGTTTGATAATTTTATAAACCGTGCGTAACTTGTTTCTCAACAAGTTTCTTAGCTTCTCTTATGATGCTTTCAGCGATCTTCTCTCCTATTCCAGGAATACGTTCAAGATCCCGAGGCATAGAGTTCGAAAGTTTCTCTAGGTCGAAACCGTTGGTCATGAGTCTTCTGGCCCTGACTCTTCCTACATTCGGAAGGAACACTAGTGGGATAATATCCTGCTGAACCCCATTTGAAACCCTATAGTTGAGCACTCTAAACTCAGTTCTTGCCATGTTAAGCGCTCTCGAGATCTCGTACAATGAATGGGATAACCAGTCTGCAATCTCTACCCTGTTCCGTAGATCTGCAGGCCATATCTTGTATTTTTCCACGATTGCATCTTCAGGCATCTCATCGATCCAGTCGCTCAGTATCAGGGCTACTTTCATCTGTTCAGGCTCAGGATGGAATGTCAGGTGTGATGGAGGAATGTAGGGGAATGATTCGCTGTCGGATACATACAACGAAGGCATGTCTGGGGTGGAACAGATACCCAGCAACATATCATCCACGCTCTCGAAACCAACCGTGTCCCTAAGTATTACACCAGTAAGGGGATCGATATAGAGCTCTGAGACCTTCCTGCCGAAAGGCGTCGGTTTGTAGGAGGAATCCCCCTTGATCATGTCGTTGCTTCTCAGAAATTCGATGCTAGTCTTAATCCAGTCGTCAAGTTGAAGCCCTCCATGGTGAGCGAGTGTAGTGGAAAAGAACTTAGAAAGAGATGGGAAGTCCTTGCTCATTCCTGAAGATATAAGTCCGAGAGTATGCATCCTTACCTTGCTTTCATTGATTCTTGAAGTTATGCCCTCAAGTTCTCCATTGATGTATGTCGAGACAATTTCCCGGAGTCGGATCTTGGAGGAATAGATGTATCCGTTCCCTATCCTGTCATACTTGACCCTTCCGGCCCTGCCAAGCATCTGCTGGACTTCCATGTTCGGAATCAGCACGGATGAAAACCCATCGTACCTGTAGACATCCTTAATGACTACAGACCTTGCAGGAAGGTTCAATCCAGCAGCCAGCGTGGTCGTCGCAACTATCACCTTGATTTTCCTTTCCCTGAATAACTTCTCCACCAGTCTCCTCTGCTCATAAAGCATTCCGGCGTGGTGGTATCCAACTCCCCTCTTCAATATCGGAATAAGCTTGTCGTAACCAGGAGACTCCGAATTGATCTGGAGACTGTTGAGCTCCTCCTTCTCACTTACGCTTAGTTTTGACTCTACAAACCTGCTCATCTTTTCCGCAGTTCCTTCTGTCGACTTTCTGGATCTCACGAAGATAAGTGTCTGTCCGGAATTGTCGAGGGAACCTATAACAAAATCCTCAAAAGAATCAATATCCGATACGAGGAGACCATCTTCATCAATTACCGACTCAGGTGTCAGCACAAACTTGCGCAGCGGAACAGGCCTGAAGTCGCTTGTCACTTCAAGCGCACCCAGCCACTTTGCAATGTCTTCCACATTTTTTACCGTTGCGGACATTGCAATGAACTGGGCTCCTTCAACCAGATATCTGATCTTTGAGATAACGATTTCCAACGTACTTCCTCTCGACTCATCCAGTATGTTGTGTATCTCATCAAAAACGACGAACCCGAGATTGTCGAATACGGTGGGATTGTTCCGGAGGAGTGAGTCCACCTTTTCTGACGTGGAAATAATTATATCATAATTCCTAAGGTAGTTAGACGGTCTGTCATAATCTCCCGTACTTATGGCAACCTTTAGTCCAAAGTTTTCGAAGATTCTCAGGTCTTCAAATTTCTCTTCAGCCAGGGCCCTCAGCGGAACCACATACAACGACCTCAGCCCCCTCTTCCATGCCCTGACCATCCCATAATATGCGACCAGCGATTTCCCTGAGGAAGTAGGAGTGGCAAGCAACAGGGACTCACCTCTGGATAGGATTTTTAAACCTTCGATCTGGAGAGGGTAAAGTCGGTCTATCTTTTCCTTTTCGATGTACTTCTGAAATTCGTCTGGTACTGGAAAATCGAAATCCAAATCTTAAATTACCTCTTTACCCATAGAATCTCTCAGCACTTTTGGAACGACTATGCTACCGTCCTCTTGCTGATAGTTCTCAACTATTGCCACTAGCGTCCTTGTGGTCGCGATCAGGGTGGAATTCAGAGTATGGACATACACGTTTCCTTCCTTTCCCTTGTATCTGACCTTGAGTCTCCTCGCCTGATAATCTAAGACATTTGACGCACTTACAACCTCCCTGAACTGGGCCTGTGCAGGGTACCATGCTTCCACATCAAACTTCCTACTGGCAACATTACCCAGGTCTCCCGTCGCGATATCAACCACACGGAAAGGCAGTTCGAGTGCCCTATAGAATTCCTTTGCATTGTCGAGGAGTTTTTGATGATATCTCTTCGAGTCTTCGGGCTTAACGTATGCGAATTGCTCTATCTTGTTGAATTGGTGGACTCTAAATATGCCTTTGGTATCTTTTCCATGAGCACCCGCTTCTTTCCTGAAGCACGGAGAGATCCCCGCGTAGAGGAGTGGGAGTTTCCCTTCTTCGAAAATTGTGTTCGAATGATATGCCGCAATTGGATGCTCAGAGGTAGCTATTAGGTAAAGGTCCTCCCCTTCCACCTTGTAAAGCGTATCCTCAAATGCAGTGAAATCGGTAGCGCCGTTTGTTGCTTCCCTGTTCAGCATGAAGGGTGGCTCTACCAGGGTGAATCCCTTCTTCTGAAGGAACTTCAACGCGTAATGTTCGAGTGTCAGTTCCAGGAGAACAAGATCACCCAGCAAGTAGTAAAACCTGGAGCCAGCCACAACAGCCGCGCTCTCCAGATTGGCGAGGTTCTTCTTCACCAGGAGATCGACGTGGCTCTGTGGTTTGAACCTGAGGGTTTCATACTCCATCTTGCCACCGCTCTGGGTCAAGAAACCCTGAACGTCCTTGTCGAAGACTTTCGCCTTGCCCTCAAAATAAATCGCGGCATTTCCAGAATCATCCTTAGCAACGGGAGAATTTGGATCAACGATGTTGGGAATCCTTTTCAGAACATCGTCTCTCTTGACTTCCACCTCTCCGAGTCTCTTCTCATAATCTCCAATTTTCTTATCGATCTCAACAGCCATTGCCTTGGTGGAGTCGGTGTTCTCTCCAGCCCTTATCTTCTCTCCTATCTCTCTTACCAGCTTGTTCTTCTCGGCCTTCAAATCGTTAGACTTCCTCAGAAGGTCTCTCCAGTCGGCATCCAGTTGGATTGCTTCCTTAATGATCCCATCATCCTGAAACCTTCGCTTCTGACTGTCAAATAAGACTTCAGGGGTCTTTCTGAGTACGTTAACGTCTATCACAAAATGGCAACGTATTCGTTCTAATTAATTTGTTTGTCCAACGTCAAATTTGCAGTATCGCTTCAACGTTTGGATATTTCTATGCCACGGCTGTAGAGTGACTTTGCAAGCAGTCTGAATCCTTCAAATCTCGACAAGGAGAAACTCCCTGAGAATCTCGTGATCTTTGATAATCTTACGTACTCAGCCATTAGCATCTCCAAATCCGCTCCCGTTCTTAGCAGAGAAGCCACTACCCTATCCTTGGCTCTAAGAAGCACGTCCTCAGCGTCGGTTGTCTCTATTTCCTTTGATATCAAAGCAGTCATGAAACCTGAGTCCGGCGAGTTTCTCTTCATGATTATTGAGTCACCAAGATCGTGGTAGTAGCGCATCAATTGGATGTAGTTTTCTTTCCATTCGCAGTCATCAAGCTTCAATTGACCCAGATCTGACAAGATGACATCATAGTGCCTGAAGAATTCCCAAACACCAGAATCGTAGTCTTCCTGTGCGTTGGTTATAAAACACTTAAATGTTGGAAATTTTGCTTCCAATTCCATGGTTAATCTTGCTTAAAAAGTTTTTAAAGGCTTAAGCTTTGTCCAACTGTCGATCGGTTTGGCGACTAATTCTTGAGTAATTCTCTGATTTTCTGGGAGAGCGTATCTGAGATTTCCTTTCCTTCGAACTGCCCTCTCACCTGCTTCATCACAGTTCCCATCAGAAATTTGAAGGACCCTTCTCCCCGCTCCCTGATCAAGGGCTCATTATCTTTCACAATGGCCTCGATTATTTTCACAAGCTTCTTGTTGCTCTCAGACTTTATTTTGAATTCTGGCCCAATTTCCCTGACTCCTAGTTGATCTTCAAGCTGTAGAGAATAATCGAATGAATTACTTTCCAGCAATGTCAACTTACTGCTTTCTGAAAGCTTGAATTCACCAAAAAGATATAGCGACTCCAGAGATTCTGAAGGAATGTTGCCTTTTGAAAATCTCTTAGTTAGATACCTTGCCTTGTTGAGGTTTGGGTTCTCCGACGAATAGACAACCGACAGGAACTTTGCGCAGACTTTTGGGGTTCCGAAATCTTTGACAAAAGATTCCAACACATCATCGTACTCTTTCCAGAGCGAGCTGAATGCTTCCTGTGCGGGGATTCCCATAGATTCGAGATATTCAACCCTTTTCTCAACTGTCGGTGGGACTTTAGTTTCTAATTCTTCAATATAAGATGAATTTAAGGGGATCAGAGGAATGTCAGTTTCTGGATACATTCTGGAGCTTCCAGCGAGTGGTCTAAGGTACTTTGTACCATTTTCTGCCGCAGCTCGAGTCTCCGCAGGAACCCCGTTCAGCGCTTCGCGAACTCTGGATTGAATGATCTCAACGCAGATCTCTATCTTGGAAGGTTCAAGGACGACGAGGCCAAAAGCATCATCTTTCTTTGAGCCTAGTCTCTTTGAAATTTCGTTCATTGCCTTCTCATTTATTCCGTAATTGGGGAGCTCATCAGAGTGGATGAATCCTCCAATGCCAACTGCTCTCAGTCGTTCTGCAATTTCCTTTCCCAGTCTGAACTTGCCATTGTTCAGTACTCCAGAGAGACCTGGCAAGGAAAATCCGTAAATTTTCTTTCCTCCCCTAACGCCTTTCGTGAAAATTTCCGAATTATTGAAGAAAGCAGAATTGGTCAAATCTTCGAGTAGAAGATCAGTTGAAACACTTCTTCCTTTCAAAACACGTGCTATCTCAAGGAGGGACTCCTGTCTCTCAATCTCCTTAGTCAGAACCTTTTCAATCTGAGAGAGTGACGACACTCCCTTTATCTCTACCCTGTTTCCGCCAAAAATGGATACATTAAGATCCTGTCTTATGCTACTGCCTTCCCTTCTTATCATCCCACTCTGCTTGACAGCCAGGCCTATGTTTTGAGCCGCTTCCCTAGCCTCTTTTGGTGAACGGATATCGGGATCTGTTGAAATTTCTATCAGCGGAATGCCAAGCCGATCTAGGGAGTATACAATTTTCTTCTCGTCCTCCCTGACTTTCTTGCTCGCTTCCTCTTCCAACGTCACTGAGGTTATTCCGATAATCTTTGAATCCATCTTGAACTTTCCGTGCACTCCTATTATTCCTGTTCGTTGAAAACCAGAAGTGTTTGAACCATCGACCACTATCTTTCGCATAAAATGGACATTGTCCACAATCTTGCAACCCAGGATCAAAGAAACAACGATCGCCGTATCAAGAGTCTCCCTTCTCGGTGCGTGTGGAGGCTCTTCGTCCATCTCGACGAGGCAGGAATTTTCCGTCTTGATGTACTCATATTCCCTTCCCTTCAGAGATTCCTGAAGAGCAGCTATATCCTTTTCAGACTTCTCACCAGAAACTACTGTCAGTTTCCTCGTGAATGATCCCAACTCAGTGTCGCTCTCTTCTCCTTTACAATCGCAGAAGAGTTTCCTCCCTTTGACTTGAAAGTGTATCTCCAACCCGATCTTCACATCATTCAATTCTTCGCTCAGATAATTCACCTCTTAGGTTCTTGGCGAGAAGGTTTCTGGCAGTGTCGTGATCAAAATTGCCCAACAGAAAAGAAAGTTTGGTATAGGCCACTTCCGGCAGCATGTCGTGAAGGGGAATAACACCAGCTTCAAGCATATTTCTCCCTGTGGTGTAGACCTCAAGGTTCACCTCGCCGTAGAGACACTGGGTAGTAATTCCAATTATCTTTCCATCATCAGTGTAATCCTTCACCTGAGACAAGAACCTGTTGGAAATGTGACCGAGACCTGTGCCTGCCAAAATTATTCCGTCGTTCGTCTCAGCAAACTTGTTGAATATTTCTTCGCTTAATCCTGGATAAAAATACAGGAGTCCAACTTTCTCGCTTAACTTGTCATACAGTTTTGTTGGTTTGCCATTCACCTTTTCATACTTTTTCCAATGAATGTTCAGGTTGCCATCGACAGTGCCGATAGGTTCAGAATTGACGCTCTTGAACGCGTCCCTTCGTGATGAGTGCATCTTCCGTAACCTAACACCCGAGTGAATGTCGAGGGTATCATCACTGGTTGAGGAGTGCATGACGACACCTACCTCTCCGAGATCCGATTGAGCAACCTTGACCGCCCCCGTAAGATTGAAGAACGCGTCAGAAGAAGGACGGTCAGGCGATCTCTGGGATGCTGTGATCACTATCGGGGCACTGGGATTCTCTATCAGAAATGATAGTGCAGATGAAGTAAAGGAAAGCGTGTCAGTTCCATGTGTTATGACCACACCCTCCTTTTGATTGACCTTTTCGAACACTTTTTTCGCTATGTTTATCCAGTCGCTCTTTTTCATGTCTTCAGAAAGAATGTTCAGAATTATCTCCGCATCCACAGAGGCAACCCTTGCTAGGTCTGGCTGTGCGTACAGCATCTCCTGAGCAGTCTTGGCAGGTTTCACGGCTCCCGTTTCGTAGTCTACATAACTCGCAATTGTCCCTCCTGTTCCCAGTAAAAATACGCGCTTCCCCTTACCAGTCAGGTTTCCCCTCACCACGTTCTTGGGGGAGTATTTTGAGATCAAATTGATCGAGCTTATGGAAACATTCTCAAGGGAAAGATTGTAACCGTTCTGGAGCTTGATTACGGTTATCTTTTCATCCTTTGAAATGAACATTCCAGAGAAAGTGGTTCCCTTCCACTGAACTTCGACCTTGTCACCCGATTCAAGAGCATCGGACACAGTTAGGGATGTTTAATTCGTAAAAAAACTTGCCGAGGTTAGTTTCATTGCTCCCTCTATCCAAATTCCAGAAATTATAGACAAAATTCGACCAAAGAATGTTCCCATAGATCCAAAATTGCAACCCTCTTCATAGTACACATAATTCCTTCTGTATTCCCAAGAAGTACTATGAGAAGCGCAACTGAGAAGTATATCAACTGATCAATGACCAAAGTTGCTGGATGTAAGGTTGACAATAGAAATATTCTTGAATCTGGCCAACGCAAAGTAGCAGAGGAAAGGAAATCACTTTACCAACGTGGTCCATAAGATTCCCGGAGGACGAATTACTCTTGGGTAACCGAAACTCAGTTGGTTAGATTCAAAGGAAGTGCTTCTTGAAATTCCAGGTGCTAGCAGCAGGATCTTAGTAACTTCGATAATCAAACTGTCACTCCTCATTTGAACATTCCGTCTCCGTTTCGATTGAATTGACAAAAAATGAGTACTATGCATATTACAGAGGTAGATAAAGAAAGGATACGGAAATGTTGGATCGCATAAAGAAATGGTTTAATCGTAGTGTTAATTTAGTTGTATGCGTCCCCTGATGATAGGGAGGTTTCAACCGTTTCACAATGGTCATATGTGGCTAGCGAGGAAAATAATCAACGAGTACGGCTCCCTGATCATAGGTATTGGAAGCGCCCAAGAGTCGCACACACTCGCAAATCCTTTCACCGCAGGTGAAAGGCAGTATATGATTCAGAGAGCCATGGAATCGAATTCAATTCGCGACTATTATCTAGTGCCAATCGAGGACCTATACAGGAACAGTCTGTGGGTCAGTCACATAGTTTCCCTGACTCCTCCGTTTGATATCGCGATCTCGGGGAATCCGCTCGTAAAGAGATTGTTCTTGGAAGCGGGAAAGAATGTTTTAGAACCGGAAATGAAGACGAGGGAAACTTATTCGGGAAGGGAAATAAGGAAGAGGATAATGGGAGGGGAAAAGTGGGAAGACCTCGTTCCAGATGCAGTCTACAAAGTCATTCTGGAGATAGATGGGGTCAAGAGACTTCAGGATCTTGCGAAGACCGATGAAGTTAATAAGTGATTGAAAATAAGGTCTGAATGAAGGAAATGGAGTTTGTGGTCATAGACAAAGGCAAGGACTTCATAGTATACGAAGTACAGAACAACGATAACACCATTCTGAGGCCCCTGATGGAAGAGATAGAAAACGACACGATGGTTGAAAACTCGAGGTACTATTTCGAACACCCCTACCTTTCAAATCCCAAGATTCACATAAAAGTCAAGCAGGGAAAACCTCAGGCTGCACTCAAGAGGAGCCTGAGAAGAATGGAAAAGATTTACGAGAATTTGTACGGACAATACAAGAAGATAAACAGTTAATTTTATAGTCGTCCTGCTGCCCACATGAAAGTTTTTATCCGGTGTATTGATTAGTTTTTATGGATCAAAATGAACCGCAAGTCATAGAGATAAACAAGTTCGTGCCCAAAAGTCCGATTGTTATTCTAGGATTCGTGGAATCGACTACACTGGGGTTGCTGACTTCTTCCTATTTAATTGAGCAGCTCGAACTTCATCAAATTGCTCAGATAAAGAGCGTCCACATCCCTCCCGTTACTGTCTTTGTCGGAGGGAAGATGAGGACACCATTCAGGGTATACGGAAACAAGGACGGTACCTTGTTGGTAATCACCTGTGAGGTCCCCATTGATGATGAAGGGCTGTATGAAATTACTTCGGTCCTGGTAAAATGGATTGAGGGAATGAAACCCAAGGAAATTGTGGTCATAGATGGAATACCCGCAAAGGGTCTTGTAGATAAGAGAGAAGTTTACGCTGCTGCCGAGTCGGAAAATTTCAAACGGTTATCAGATGCTGGAGTTCAAAGTGCCGGTTCTGCGATCATATCAGGGATAGGAGGAGCACTCATAAACGAGTGTATCGGAAAGAAGATAGATGCAGTCTCTCTTATGACCGATACCTCTATCGATATTCCGGACCCCGAGGCAGTGCTCGCAATCGTTAAAGTGCTGAATGGTGCTTACAAACTCAACATCAAGACAGACATCTTGGAAGGGTCCGTGAAGAAGCTTCACGAACAGACCAATGAGATAATAAACAAATTCAACCAGATGC
>JAMCQR010000046.1 GCA_023379555.1 Thermoplasmatota archaeon
TCTTTGTAACTGTCTCTGATGATCTGATGTCCTTCGCATTCTTTATACCATTGACGACAAACCCCAAGAGTTTATTCCTGGTGGACTCCAGTCCCTTCTTTATCTGGGCTTTGTTCTCCCTGTTATAGGGCTTCTTCTCGAAATACTTCATCTCCTCTTCTATGACCTTGTTCGAATAATCGTATATTCTCTTGAGAAACTCTTCTCTGTCGACATTCATGATCTTCTGTGAGAATTTCTCAAATTCGTCGTTCACAATCTTGAGACTCCTGGTAGCATAATCCCCGGCTTCATCGTTGTTGGCAGATATTGTCCTGGACAGGAGTTCCATGTTCACCAGCTTTACTGAATCTGGTAACTCTTGTGATACGTTCGGCGGGACCCCCAGATCAAGCACCGTCTTGATCTTCGAGTTCATTACATCCTTTCTTTCGAGTATTATCTCCGCAGACTTGGTTGCTGTAATAATCACGTCATACGACTTCCACTTCTTCTTGTCGAAGTCTTCTATTCTGACACCGAACGCCTTTGAGATCTCCTTCGCCCTTTCAGTGGATCTATTACTGATGGAGAATGGAATTCCCTTTCTAGATAGGAAACTTGACACCTGAGTACCTAGGTCGCCGGCTCCGATAACGAGGACCTTCTGTCCTGGCAAGATCTTTATCTGGTCGAGGGCCTCACCAGCAACGCTTCTAGCCCTCTTTCCGTTCCCATTTTCTCTCCTTGCCTTCCTACCAATTTCGAGAGACTTCTTGAGGAGCTCATTCAGATTTGCACCTGAGAATCCCTTTCTTTTGGATACTTCCCATGCGTCCCTCACCTGGCCAAGGATCTCGTTTTCACCGATGACCATTGAATCCATTCCCGCTGAGACCAAGAATAGATGTTTTATTGCATCCAGTCCGTGAACGACGCTGTGCTTGAGTGACTTTTCATAGATGTAATCTTCCAGAAATTCTACGGTTTCCCTGTCTCCCGGGTAGAAATATATCTCAAACCTGTTGCAAGTCCATAAAACAAGTGCCTCTTCTATCCTCTCATTCTTCTTGATATAATCATAAACCTCGTCGATCTGTAAATCTTTTACCGACGAGAAATAAAGAGATCCCAGGTCACCGTAAGTGACCTTTATGAGGAACATACCTCCCTTTTCCAATTATAGCACCTTGTTCTGAAACACGGACAATATAATTACCTTTTCGTGGCTAAGATTGTCACGATGGTTTCGATGTTGGGTGTGTCAAATATCTCTTTAGGCTCGTAACCTAAGGAGCGAATCTTTTTTGCTGTCGGTTTTCCGATGGCATAGATGCTCTTCTCCTTCAATTTCTCCCCCAGCCTTCTCTGCAATAGTTCGAAAGATTTTGACGACCCAACGAGTATTACGCCTGTGCGATCCAGGATTCCATAATCTACGGACGTATTCTCTTCAATCTTGTATGCAATAATGTGCTTGACGTTTATTCCGTTCTCTTTGATCTTATCGATGAATTTTTTTGAGATGTTATCGCTCCCAACAATCGTGATAGATTTTTCTGTGCCTATCATCAATGCAGCTAACCCCTCCGTGTTCTGTTCTTGCGGTACATTGCAGTCGAGAGAAAAGATTTTTTTCAAGTAATGTGCAGTCTGTTCCCCGATACAGTAAATTCTATTGCTCCGAATCGAAACATTCGACATTCTTAGTGAAATGATTCCCCTCTTGGAAGTGAAAACAAGCACCCCCTCGATCTGGCCCAATCCGGAAAGATCTTGATAGACTATTTTCAGTACAGGTAGCTGTTCAACTCCCTTCACTTCCCTATCCAGCGGAGCGCCAACATAAGCAATGTTATGAGCCAATGATATCCCTCAACTTCTTGATGTCGGATTCTTCAATGCTTTTGACGTAAGAAAAATCGAACCTCTTTTCGTCGTTCGCGTATGCAAATTTGATCCTTTTTTCGGGGTAGATTGCTCTGATACTTGCTGCAACATTGCATCCTAGCTGTAGCCTGACCATCAGTTCTCTTTCATTTTTGGCCTCCCAGAGTGATGCTTCGTCCTGAATTTTCTTCAACTTGTTTTCAACTTCACTTCCCTTTTCGGTAACGATTGCCACGAACCCTTGATTTGGATCTGGCGGGCAAATATCTTCGCTTATAATTTCACCCATCGGACTAATATCTAGTCTATCAAGAGCGGCCTTTGCGACTACTATTGAATCGACTTCCCCGTTCTCCCACTTCCTTATCCTTGTGTCAATATTACCTCTGATATTGACGAATCTGAGATTCCTGTTATAGAGGTTAAGGAATGACTTCCTTCTGATAGAGCTTGAACCTGTCGTCCCGGCGAAATACTTGAGAGATTCTCTTGAAATGAAATAGTCCCTAGGATCTGCCCTCTTTGAAAAAAATGATATGTCCAACCTGGGATCAATTTCGTTTGGAATGTCCTTAGCAGAGTGTACTGCTGCCTCCACTTCTCCATCGAGTATCATGTCATTCAACCTCCTGACGAAAATACCCTGTTCTTTCATGTCGTACAGTGGTGTTTCAGCGTCCCTTTCTCCGTGAGATTCCACGAGGAAGGGTTCAATGTCCATATCAAACGGTACCAGTGCCTTGGATATAATGTCAAACTGTCTTAGAGCAAGTCTTGATCCACGTGTAGCGAACTTCAGCGTGCCTTCCATAATTTTTTCGCTTCCTCAGCCAGGAAACTGAAGGTTTCTTTCACTTCCTTTTCGTTATGTGCAAAGCTGATAAAAATCGTTTCGTCAAAAGAAGGTGCAAGGAAAATGCCTGCACTCATTGCCTTTTCAAAGAAACGGAAGTAAAGCCCTTTGTCTGATTTCATAGCGCCGACAGCGCTTTCGATTCTGCTTTTTGAGAAGAACAATGAGAGCATTCCTGTGTTTGAATTAACAGTTAAACCGGATTCTGAAAGTTCTTTGACGGCTGTCTCTGTGAGCATTTTCAGACGAGTATAGTCTCCTTTTGAAAGGATATTTAGGGTTTCAAAGCCGGCTGCAACAGAAAGGGGATTACCGGAAAATGTTCCAGCCTGGGGAAACTGGCCAGAGGGTCTTACTTTCTTCATAATATCTTCTCTTCCACCATATGCAGCGAGCGGAAGCCCCCCTCCGATTATCTTTGCGAAAGTGGCCAGGTCTGGTTCTATTTTCTTAGAGGCATAATATGGAAAGAAGCCCGTCCTGTACCCGGTGATCACCTCATCAGCAATCATCAGTGTCCCTGTTCTTTCTGTGATATCTCTCACAGATTCAAGATACCCATCATTTGGATTGATAACTCCAATATTTCCCATTGCCGGTTCAATGATAAGACAGGCGTATTCCTTGCTTGAAAGTTTATCACTTACCGCATCAACGGAGTTGAAATGAACAGAATCAACGAGTTCCGAGGGAAAATTGAATGGGTGAGTACCGTGATACCCACCTTCTATCTTCAAAACCTTCTTTCTCCCGGTGTGATGAATTGCAAGTCGGATAGCGTGCATTGTCGCCTCTGTTCCTGTATTGACCATTCTTAACTTATCTAGGGAAGCAGATCTGGTGAGCGTCTCGCCCAACTTAACTTCCAGTTCGGTTGGAGCCCCAAAAATGGAGCCTTGCTCAGCGACTTCCTTGATTCTTTCCACCACTCTCTCTGGGGAGTGCCCCAGAATGAGGGGACCGTATGCGAGTAAGAAATCGATGTATTCCTTACCATCTACGTCCCAAATTTTCGAGCCTTTCCCGCGTTTAATGAACTTGGGATATGGAGGATAGAAACGTACCGGACTGTTTACTCCCTTCGGAAATACTTTCGATGCCCTCTCAAACAGCTTTTCACTCTTGCTCAGAAAAACACCCCAGCTAAAATCTCGGCAATTAAGACTATCGCTACCATCAGACCAACAGTTATGAAGGATAGCATATGGGAAATTTTTCTCAATCTTTTCAAGTCGTCAAACTTTCCACTTTCCGCCAGTTTCGGAAACATCTTACCATGCCAAAGATTGTTACCATAGAGTATCAGGTACATGAGTGCAACTGCAACTATCTTGACTGTGAGCACGTATCCCCACTGTTGAGTTATGGCGCCTGAGAAATTCGTAATGTAATCTGGGCGTACGAGATACACCAAAGCTATACCTGTGAGAGTCAGGAGTATTATCACTATGTTGGTCAAGAGTGCATACTTCTTGCCCATGATGGACATGAACCTTGTCCTCTGTTTTTCGTCAGGCATTGCTATGCTGCTGGCAGGCCAGACTATGACCCACACGAATATGGATGAACCGACAAGAAAAACCGCACTTATCACGTGAATGAACAGTAAGGTGATGAGCAATAGACCATACATGCTTGCGGTAAATCACCTTGCGCTATTCAAAGCTTTCATGCTTTCCGGGACATACTTGCAACGTGGATCCTCCTGAAAAATGTCTTCGAAGTAGGAGTAAGCCCTGGATCTAGACCCGCCACAGATATCTGCATATTCACACGCCCCACATCTACCCTTAAAGTTCTTTGAATCCCTCAATTTGATCAGCGTCTCGTTGTTCCTGTAGATGTCGACAATTGAGTTCTCTTTCACGTTGCCAAGATTTATAGGTAGAAACCCTGAAGGATTTACGTCTCCGTTGTGCGCAACGAAGATTATTCCTTTGCCGTCCCTCGTCTGGCTGGTGTGACCCTTTGGTCTATCACCAGGTGTTCCTAGTAAATTAACCGTTTCTTCTATGAGTTTGTTGTACAGGGTGCCACCTTTGTATTCTTTTTTCTCACGTTCAATGAGAATTCGCCTGAAGAATGGTGCTTCTACCGTCCTTATTGAAATGCCGTATCTGGACGCAAATTCGAGATAGTTGAAAACATCTTCATATGCTTCCGTATCGAGATCCTCTCTGTCTATCCCTCTTCCTGTCTTGATCAGGGAGAATACTTCCCACGTTTTCACGTTTGTTTCGAGAAGAATTTTTAATAGTTGCGGAAGTTCGTGGACGTTTTTCTTGAAAACGGTTGTATTTATTTGGAGTGTGAAACCTTCTGAAATAATCCTGCGAGCTAATTCGACCGTTTTGTCGAACGTCCCAATATAGCCCCTCAGCCAATCGTGCGTTTCTGAAGATGCACCATCAAGACTCAGAGAAAGCGATTTCACTCCTTTACTCTTCATCATCGAAAAAGACTCCTCGTTCAATAATGGAGTTGCGCTCGGAGACATCGAGGCAGGAATGCCTAGTTCCTTGGCCCTCTGAAGAATTTGCTCTAATCCTCTCTTTTTCATGATGTCTCCTCCTGTTAGTATCAGGACAGGATAGGGAGCCCCGAATTGCTTGATCTGCTCGACAAATGATAAAGATTGATCTATGTTCATTTCATCGGGGAGGGCTTCCAAGAGAGCAGATGCCCTGCAGTGTTTGCAGGCAAGGTCGCAAGCCTTTGTCGTCTCCCAGAATATTAGAATTGGTTTTAAATTGTAATCGATAGGGCGAGGAGTCACTACCGGTAAAGTTGTAAATTCTATATAATAGGAATGTAACTTTTCAAGGATAAAATGTACCTTCCCAGTTCTGGTTTTTCAAGATCATTACATTGGCTCTCTTAATCCTACGACTTTATTTTAGGCGATGGCCAGCGAAAGTTAGAATCTGCGAATGAATATATCAGCGTCAGTCACGATTGGCACTTTTGTGACCAAACCAATGTAGTTCCAGTTTATTGTCTGATTTCAAAACAATTTATACTCCCAGAGGTTTCAGATGAGTGGAACGGACGAAGAAGGTCCTCAAGATTGCTAAACTGGAACTGCAGGAAAATGCTGCCTGGTTTATGAGGCAGGCCGGCAGATTTCTCCCGGAGTATGAATCTCTAAAATTTGGAAAACCTTTTTTGGAGTTTATCAAAGATCCTGATACCGTTGAAAAGGTGTCACTTCTTCCGTTGAAATATTTCGATACCGATGCGATAGTGATCTTTACAGACATTCTACTGCCTTTCACCAAGCTGGACTACCAGCTATCTTATGAAAATGGGATTTCGGTGAAAGAGGGTAGAAGCGAGGATTTCGACTACTATGCACCTCTTTCGACAGGTTTGAAGAAAATCTCTGAGGAAAGATCAGACAAGACAATAATTGGTGTTGTCGGCGGGCCATTCACTACACTCTCTTATCTGTACGATGGTGGAAAGAATGGATATCATAGGTCGAAGGAAGCGCTTGCAACGGAGGGTAACAGTCTATTGAAGACAATGACGGATGAAATAATTGAATTTGCAAGACTTCAGGTTCGGTCCGGTGCAGACATGATACAGATATTTGACAGCTGGATCGGGAATGTGTCTGAAGCCTATTACGAAAAACATCTATCAGTAAATGAAAGTTATTTTGTTGAAAAGGTGAAGGAGATCGGTAAACCGGTGATTTTCTTCAGTGAAGGTTCATCACATCTTTACAGCAAACTACTCAGGCTGAAGTCTGACGTCTTTTCGATCGATTGGAGGATGGACCTGAGTGATTTCAAACAACTTTGCGATGATTGCGTCGTCCAGGGCAATATGGATCCTTACTTGCTGGGGACAGAAGATAATTATCTCGTGAATGAAACGAGGCGGATATTGGATCAGGGGAGAGAGTTCTCAGGGCACATTTTCAACCTTGGTCATGGAGTTCCTCCCTGGGCTGACTGGAAAAAAATAGCACTCATAACAGACACGGTGCATGGCTATGAAAGATAAGGCTGTAGTTCTGATGTACTATGGATTTCCAGAGAAGAGAGAGGAAATGCGAGATTATCTCAGAGGCATACTTCATGGAAGGGAACCTCCTGAGTCACTGATAAGGGAAAATCTGTTCAAACTTGACGTCGTAGGAGGGGAAACTCCCTCGACAAGGATTGTTAATAGCATCAGAGACAAGTTGGAAGTAAAGTTGGAAGGGGAGGGATACAATGTTTACCTGCTATCCAAACACTACATACCCTCGATCACGGATGCATCGGATCTGGTAGGCGAAGAACAGGTCTTCGAAATACCACTATTCCCTGTATATTCAAGATTCATATTTGATGGATACTTCGAACCACTAGAATCCAGTTTGAAGAACAGGAAATTCGTGAGAATAGAGAACATAGGATTTGACAAAGGAATTATAGAATTCTATCAAAGGAAGATAAGAGCGGAAAAGGGTTCAATTATCACATTCTCTGCACACAGCATACCCCTGGAGGGTTATGACCCATATTCTGAATCGATACAAAAAATGTCCAAGGAGATAGCAGGGGATCAGAAATTCATAAACATATACCATAGTCAGGGACCATTTCGGCCGAAGTGGTTAACACCCCACCAGGAATATTCAATTTCTTTTGCCAAGGAAAACGGTTACAAGAAAATTGAAGTAGTCCCCATCGGGTTTATATATGACCATCTCGAGGTTCTCTACGACCTAGACTACAAATTGAAGAACGATGCGAAAAGGGATGGAATAGACTATGAAAGAGTCTCCTTGCCAAACGACTCCGACGTGGTCATAAATGCCATAGTCGATTTGATAAAAAAGTCTTGAACTCGATGGTGATAATCTAGGAAGCGCATTTCTCCGTTTCAACTAAAGAAACCATAAAGTAGATGTGGGCATACCGAGATATGTTTGATCAGGAGTTCAAACCTTTTGCACTTACTGGTTATGAAGAGAAGCTTGAAAGGGAAAAACAATTTGACCTGAAGAGAACTGTTATCGACATAAAGATCAATTTCGAGGAGAGGGCTGTTGAGGGTAAGGTTGAACTGAACATCAAAATGAACAGCCTTCCGCAGGATCATCTCGACATAGATGCCACAGATATGGAAATTTACAATGTCTCGGTCAAAGGTGTTCCATCCAGTTTTGATACGTACAAGGACAAAATTGTGGTTTATGGTGACTTCAGGGCTTTCTCCGAACACATCTTGACTGTTACCTACAAGTCATATCCAAAGAGGGGTGGATACTTCGTTGAGGATGAGGGCGGTATGCAATTCTGGACCCACGGAGAGAGCACAGATGCCCATTCATGGTTCCCCTGCTTTGATTACCCGAACACAAGGAGTCAGTATGAGATCAGAGTTACTGTTCCGAGCGACTACTCTGTGATCAGCAATGGGAAGCTCGTCAACCGAGTTGATGGAGATTTTTCAACTTTCATCTTCAGGGAAGACTTTAGATTCCCCGCATATCTTGTCAGCGTGATAGCAGGCAAATTTAGTTCTTTCAAACAAGAGTGGCAAGGTATCCCCATAACTTCTTACTACCTCCCTAAATTTGAAACTCTGGCAGAAAGATCATTCAAAAATTCCCCAGAGATAATGGAATTCATAAGCGAGAAGACAGGGGTCAAGTATCCGTACTCCAAATACGATCAGACCTGCGTTTCCCTATTCGAAATTGGCGGGATGGAAAACCTGAGCGCAACCACTCTGACAGACAGGACATTGCACGACGAAATAGCCCATCTAGACTATCAGTCTGAACCTTTGGTTTGCCACGAAATGGCACATCAGTGGTTTGGTGATTATGTAACGTGCAGGGATTGGTCTCAGGCGTGGTTGAATGAAGGGTTCGCCACCTACATCGCATTGATCTATAGGGAGAAGCTCAATGGGAAGGACGAGTTTCTCGTAGACGTCGAGAATACAAAGGATGTCTACCTGCGGGAATTCGCTGGTAGTTATGGCAGACCAATTGTTGAGAGGAAGTACAAAGAGCCTGAAGAACTGTTTGACCGGCATCTTTATCAAAAGGCTTCATTGTTCCTGAGATACCTAAACTATTACCTTGGAGACAAGGTGTTCTGGCAAGGAGTGAAGGAATATCTCGAAAATAACAAAATGAGCGGAGTGACAACCTATGACTTCCGCAAGGCACTCTCTAATGTTTCCGGATTCTCGCTAGAGGCACTTTACCATCAATTCCTCGAAGAGCCTGGCCACCCAGAATTCAATGTAGAGGAGTCCGTTTCAAGAGGAAAAGTACAGATAAGGATAACCCAATCAGGCAGAATCTTCAATTTGAGAGTACCTGCAAGACTCTACACTGCGGACAAAAGTGAGGAGCTGGAAATTCAAATCGAGGATAAGTTAACAAGGCTGGAATTTGACAGGAAAGATTTCAAAGGTTTTTCTTTGGATCCCGAGAGTAAGGTCCTGGGAACAATTACGTGCCAGCGCCCGAGAGAATCTTCAAGATTCTTACTCAGGAACGGAGAGAGCGTTATAGAACGTGCAAGGGCCGCGAGAGAGTTAGGAAACTTCGGCTTATCTGAGATTTCCTTCCTCTTCGATTCATTTGAATTAGAAAAATTCTGGTACGTCAAAGGTAAGATTGCAGAGGCTATCTCGAAAATAGGCGGAAAAAGAGTTTCTGCGGCAATGCGGAAGATGCTTGAAGATAGTGATTACAAAGTAAGGAGGGAGGTAGCAAAGTCTGTTGCAAATCTGAACGATGACAAGCTCCTTGACAAGTTGACAGAAATGTTCGGCAATGAAGATGGTCATATTCTGCGTGCCAATCTGCTGATGAGCGCTCAAAAAATCGGGAAAGATAAATCCAAAGACCTCCTTTTGAAAGGACTGGAAACGGAGTCTTATGATAGCATAATCCGCGTAGCTTCAATAAATGCACTTGGGGATCTTGCAGACATTACTACAATAGGTACTGTAAAAAAGTACTTGGGGAAAGATTTCGACTGGCAAACACGCTCTGCTGCCATTTCAGCAATTTCAAAGTTTTACTGGAAGGACAGAGCTGTGGCAGAAATTCTACTCAAAGGATTAGAAGACGAATTCTTTATAGTGAGACAAAGCGCAGCGAGTGGGATAAGAGATACTGGAGATCTCCAACTAATAACAAGAATCTTGCCATACCTAGAAAAGGAACACGAGGGGTTTGTCAAGAGAATCATGAGAGAGGCATTGGAATTGAAGGGTGCTCCGATACCTCAGGATTTCAAAGAGATGAAGGAACAACTCTACAAGCTCAAAGAGAGGGTCACCAATTTAGAAGCAAGTAAGAATTCGAAGAAATAGTCATATGTTGACGCTAATGAAATATGACAATAGAGTTCACTTGATTCCACCTAGGAGAGTTGACCTAATCGGGTTACTAAATAGTTCTGGCCATTAACTTTACTTTGCTAAGAAGTTGCCCCAAACACTCAAGTTCTTTCGTGTCAAATATATCTTTTATTCTAATCCATCAAAACTCTGGCACATCGCAAATACGTTTTCAGATGTCTAATCAGCCTAAGTAATCTAAGGACCTGCTGGACGGAGTAACTAAACGTGAACACTGTTTCAAGAAGTTAAGTGCAATGCATTATGATTCAAGAATCTTTGAACCAAAAAGTCTAATGTTATGACACCACAAGGTGTTATATCAATAAGGTGAAAAAATGAGCGCGAAAGATTTTGATTCATTACCGGAGATAAGAAAAATAGTGACGATAAACGCTCCTATTTTGACTGTTTGATAGGCAATAGCCACATCCAAAGGAATTAGTGTTTGGTAGTTACAAAACGATTTCAAGACTATTGAAGGGTACAAGTTCATGATCCACGATTATGCATTTGGAGATTCTCCCTGTCTGGTTACCAAGAGGTGATCGCTCCGACTCATCTGGAATTCGATTGGGATAAGGACTTGCACTTGGTGTTTGAACTTCGGGCCATCGGAGAGAACAAAACTGAAGTAGTATTTATCCACTCAGGTTTGTCCTCGGACATGAACACAAGATTCGGTCAGCCTCATCCTCAGATTAGAAAGATCATGAATGAAGGATGGGAAAAGGAATAAAAACAAAACCAATCTGAGAACACACTTTGAAGAATGAAAAAGAAAATAAAGTAAAATAAGGGAAAGTGTCCTGAGTTCAGAATTTTCCCTGTGGTAAAGTCCTAGAATTTTCCTTGTTTGTGTCCACCATAGGTCTTGGGGGTTCGGCACTTGCTATTGGAATCGTTGCCATAGCCAGGGAAATGAACAGCAGCACTATTCCGATAGCCTCGGTTACCCAGTTTAGTGTCATCACATAAACTAGGAGGCCCTCAAAAGCAATTATCATTCCTCCGACTGCGAAGTATGAGGCCAGCTTGAAATACTTGTGATCCCCTTTGTTCAAATAAAAGGATGCTAGGAGAATACCAGCAACAACCACTAGGAAGAAGAAAGCGAACATTAGGTGTCCATCAGTGTATGCCTGATCGTAGAGTGCTCCAGCCCCTTGTGTTGGATCCCCAAATCCGTAGTACACTTCGTTGAATTCGATTACATATCCAACTCCGACCATAGTGGCCATAGCTGCCACCCATGTTCCGAGTGAGCTAAGTTGTATGTATTTCCTTCCCTTCGCAACATCTACTGCTTTAACCAGTCCGAAGAGTGCTATGATGGCACCAATACCGATGATCCCAGTTTGACTGTCATCAAGTGCTAGTCCGTTCGCCCCTCCTGCGCCCGATACGAATATTGCTGGAATGACCCATGTTCCTACGGCTGCAATGAAATACATAGCAGTCATGCTAATCACGCCAAATACTGAGATCAACATGCCGATGTTCACCAAGTTTCTCATCCCTTTGGACAGTTTGTTGTAACCTAGCACAACGGCTGTCAGACCGACTATTCCGCCCATAACGGCAGGCAGCATCTGGTGGCTGTGCAATGTCCATGCATTACCAAGAAACGTGGAAAGTCCTCCAATAGAGTTGATGTACGAGTTGATCGGTCCAAAGGATGCAAAACCGTACAGGTTCCCATATTCTAGCAGCATTCCAAAGATCGCAGCTATCGTTGCAGAAATTGTGGCCAATAAAGTAAGTGCATATCCACCGTAAATAGATTTGAACTGTGTCTTTGCCTTGAAGGGAAAGACCAGCAAGAGCAGTATCAGGCCGATTGCATCAACCACCATCAAGATATCTCTTATTGCCTGCATGATTTCATCTACAGTGGCTGCGGATGGAGGATAGAATAGAACAAGTCCAAGGAATGAGAATATCAGAATGGGGTAGGTTGTCAGATTTATTGCCTTCTTGATCCAGTTTACTGAAGAAAACACACTTGTTGCTACAAGTATCAAGATGAATGCAAGAGGAATCATTATCGTATGGTAGAAGTTGACCGTGTATAGAGTGAAGTCTCCGAGTCTGAACCACTTGACACCTGGGAACACCGGACTGATCAGCAGGAACAGCAGAATGAAGACAGTCGTCGCGAGAACATTCTTCCTTGTGTCAGTTAAGAAGTTTATATAATTCGGTTTGTCCAATATAGGTCACCATTTGGCTATGTTATTTAACTTAAAAATAGATGCGGTAATCAATTGGAATTTGGATGTATTTTCGTAACTTACACTACTTTAATCTTTTGTCTCTTACTTAACTAAAATAATTAACTCTTAGTAAATAATTTTTCCTTTCTTTGAAGAAATATTAGTTAGAATTCATCCCTACCTTCTTGGGAATTCTAAATACCAAAGCATAGATTAATATTTAGTTAAGAACTAATTCAGTGAATGGAATTTTCTTGCGCCACTAGGAAGAGCGATCTGGAAAAATTGGATGGAAAAGAGTTTGATGTCCTAGTCGTTGGTGGGGGGATTGTTGGGGCAGGTATAACAAATATCCTAAGTGCGAACGGATTGAGAATCCTATTAGTCGATAAGGGTGATTTTGCATCCGGGACTAGCAGCAATTCATCAAAGTTGATTCACGGAGGTCTCAGATATCTGGCGCAGGGTCACCTGCTTTTGACGCGAGAACTCTTGAAGGAGAGAAACTATCTATTGAATAATCTGGACTTTGTCAAAAAGATGAAATTTGACATACTTATAGACGACGGGTCCTGGAGCAGACCATCGCTCTATTTCGGTCTATTCCTTTACAACCTTCTTGGTGGTAAATTTAAACTTCCACACTTCCAGACTGAGGGTTATTCTTATCCGGGATTCAAAGGTAAGTTCACCTATGACGACGCCTCTACTGACGATGCACTTCTTGTTATCCACAATGTAGTGTCTTCAGTAATCCAAGGTTCCACTGCCATAAATTATCTGGAGGCTACCTCTTTCAAAGATAAAGACGAAAAGGTCGAAACAGAGCTGATTGATAAGTTTGGAAATGGAGCGTACAAAGTAACCAGCAAGATAGTGGTAAATGCATCCGGCCCTTGGGTAAATGTCGCATACCGAGACTACACATCTAGACAGATAGAAAACATGAAGCTGTCAAAGGGATCACACATCATTTTTAAGAGAGATAAATTCGGGTTGAACAATGCGGTCGCATTCAGGTCCCACCTGGACCGACGCCAGATGTTCATCATCCCAAAAGGAGAAGTAGTGATTGTTGGAACAACTGACAGATTCATCGACAATCCTGGCGAATCGGAAATGAGCGAAGAAGAAAGAAATTACATCCTAGATTCTGTGAGGAAGATTGTTCCATCGCTGGACCAAAAAGAGATCATAGGTAGCTATTCAGGCATAAGACCCCTGTATGGAAGCGGGGATGACCCAGGCAGAGTAACCAGAGATTTCCATATTGACATCACTGGAAAAATGATAAGTATAGTGGGGGTAAAGATAACCAATTACAGGGCAGCCTCCCGGAAGATCTGTAAACAAATAGGAACAATGCTTCAGACTAATATCAGAGTGACCGATCTGCCGAAAATAGTCTACAAAAGAGGGAATGAGGACCCCCTCGAATCAGCCCTAATGAAAGAGTGTGCACTCACTGTTGAAGATGTTTTGAAGAGAAGATTAGGATATTACTACAACAAAGAAGATCAGGGAAAACCTCAAGTCAAATCTATTGAGGACAGAATATCCAGACTGAATAATCAGTGACAAAAAGAGAACAGAATCCTTTCTTGGATTTCAGGATCAAGGCAACAAGAATCTGTTTATTATATCGGCGACCAGTTTGGGATGACTGGTAAATGGAGTGTGATTCGCACCCTCGATTCTATGGAATTCGGAATGCGGCAGTTTTTCCGATAAGACCTTTCCCCATCTTGCGTCAAAGATGTAATCTTCAGATCCCCAGATTACTGATACAGGTACTTTGATGCCCCTGAGGAGTCTGTCGTCAACGCTCACACCATCGTTGCTCACCACACTCAGGATGTCATGTATCGGAAACGGGAAAAAGGGATTGTAAGAAGCGTTCTTGTCGAGAACAGAGTTTAGTCCGGTCCTGAATTTCGCGTCATCTTTTGGAATAGTTCCAGCAGAATCAATTAGCACCATTCTGTTCGGTTTCATTCCGGATAGTGCAAGTCTCATTGCGACGAGTCCCCCAAAAGAGCTGCCGACGACTGAGTATTCTTGTAACCCTAGATGGTTTAAGAGTTCCATCAAGGATCTTGCCTGAACATCTAAGAGTTGGTTCAGTCTAAGATTTTCGGATCGTATTTTCGGCATTTCCGATCTACCGTGTCCGAAGAGATCGACGTTGATTAGATCAAAACTGTCGTCTAAAAAATTCAATAGCCCTCCCCATACTTCTGAGGATGCAGTGAAGCCATGAATGAGCAGCAGACAGTTTCTTCCAGTTCTTCTTGTGTACGAGATCTTTCCTGCAGAACTGTCATAGTAGAACTGGTCCACAACGCTGATGTTTTGTGACCGTTAAACATTTTGGTAGACCAATTATTATGAGTAAAGCAGAATTGACAGGGGTTAAGAACTCTCTATCGTGGCGAAATGCACTTAGAAAATACGTGTGCATATGGAAGAGGGTGGATTGATGCTTACTAGTTCTCTAGGAGAAGAGTTCCTAAGTATGGGAGTTTAGGCTCTTGTGAAGGATCTAACACTGGATATTGACTCCTTGGGTTGAATTTATTAACAACAGAAATATCTTTATCAATGTCAGAAGTTCTTTTGTTCCCATCAGAAGATTGGGTAAAGGAATACTGCAAACGATTGACTGAATCTCCTGATTATAACAAGACTGGAAAAGGGTGGAAGGATCCGATTAAATTCAAGATGACGGAACTCGGCGACTTGAAGAACAGCATACCCTATGATTCCTTCATTCTGAGTCTTCACGACGGAAAATGTGATGGATCGGAAATGGTATCGGATCCGAACAAGACCGCTTCGTACGAGCTGACTGCCACATACACGAACTGGAAGAAGATAATTGGGGGAAAGATAAATCCAACTCAGGCTATGCTGACAGGGCAGATGAAGGTAAGAGGAAACATCGCCCTTCTATTGAGATACGCGTCCGCGGCAATTGCAATGGTAAAAACGGCCCAAACGATTCCGACGAAGTATGTTGGGCAAGAATGAGTTTATTCAAGTTTCCTCGAACCCTTTACTTCCAGAGGGACATTATCGACAGCCTCCAAGACATTCTGTTGAAGGAGGGCATAAAAAAAGTTCTAGTAATTACTGACAGGAATGTACTGAACAAAAATGGCAAAAGGATTGAAACTGCTCTTGGCACAATCGAAAGAGAGTACTTCACAGAAGTTCTACCAGAACCATCCATCAAGCAGATACAGGCTGCCTTTTTGAAGCTCAAGGGAAGGGAGTACGATGCTGTCATAGCAATAGGTGGAGGGAGCGTGATTGATTTTTCAAAGGCTATGGCGTTGATCGTATCGAACCCTCAGGCGGACATCGGAAGCATAAGTCCTTTCGAGAGCCTTGATCTCAAAACTAAGCTGGTAGCGATTCCTACAACTTCTGGGACCGGGAGCGATGTTTCGTTTGGGGTAGTACTATCGGATGATAATGGGAAACTTGCGATGGGAAATTATGAACTAGTTCCGGAAATAGACATTCTAGATCCCTCTTTGACTCCAATCGACAGGAATATAATAGTTCCAACTGGAATAGACGCACTTGTCCACTCCTTTGAAGCCATCGCGTCCAACACTTCTAACGTGATGACAGATGCACTTGCGGAGAGAGCTATAGAGACTATACGATTCAATTTAGACGGAGCAATAAGAAATGAGGAGCAGGCGAAGGACCTTATGCACATAGCCGCGACGATGGCAGGCCTTGCATTTTCGAACAGCGGTACAGCATCTGCTCATGCTCTTGGGCACAGTTTCGGTGCAACCTTTCACGTCACTCATGGTACCTCAGTGGGCCTGTTCCTGATTCCATCAATTGTATTTAACTCGCAGGACCCTGAAACAAGGAGGAAGTATCTGAGAATCTGCAAACTGTTTGGAGTTGATGATATAGATTCGCTAATCGGGAAGATCGAAGAGTTCTTCAGAAAAGTGGGACAGCCATATCGTGTCAGAGAACTCGGAATAGAGGAACAAGTCTATATTTCTAAGCTGGAACAGCTTGTAGCTCTGTCCATGAGGGATAGTGAGCTCGCGTTCAATCCTGTCCTGGCCGGGGAAGAGGACCTGAAGAAAATTTTTGTAAACAATTATTGAACTCTTAAGGAACCACGAAGTTTACTCCTTTTTCAAGAAGAGAAATGGTAATCGGAGTATCTCCCACCACTTCACCGTCCATTTCTACCAGGTTTCCTTTTCCCAAGAAATGGAATGCCTTTCCCCTGAACTCGTAAGAAAAATTCTTTTCTATATAAGTTCCGTTCATGAGGTCCTTTAAACGCAAGAGCGTTGTTAACTTTGAAACTGGTTTCAGGATATGGACGTCTAGATTACCATCGCTAATAATTGAACCAGGGGATGCGAGCATTCCACCGCCAAAATATTTTCCATTCGCCACAATGACTTCTATTGTGTCAATTTCCTGAAGTTTATCCAACTCGAATTTCACGCTGAACCTCTTGAGCTTCATTAACGCAGACAGGACTCCTATCAGGAACGAGTTTTTTCCAGCCTTGCTGTGTGAGTTGACATACTTCATTACCTCTGCACCGAATCCAATCTCCAAGATATTTATGAAAGTACGTGAAGTTCGAGTTTCATCAAAAGTAACATTTGCAAGATCGACTTTCTCCGTCCTGCCTGACTTCAGAACCTTGAGCGCATCTTGGACGCTTCTTATACCCACGCTCTTCCCGAAATCAGAGCCTGTACCTAGCGGTATCAGGGCAACTCTAATCTCAGATCCTGCCACTCCATTTATGACCTCATTCAGTGTTCCGTCTCCGCCACAGGATACTATCGTATCGAACCCCTTGAGCGCCCCATTCCTTGCAAGCTCGGTGGCGTGTCCAGGTCGCTCAGTCAGTACGCATTCGTGTTCTGGAAAATTTGATTCAATCTCCTTTTCAATCTCTGGCCATTCTTTCCCGGCATTCCCGTTTCCTGCAGAGGGGTTTACAATGAATAATAATTTCACAACCTTAGAATCCGCTAGAAATTAAATCTTATTCCAAAAATGTATTCACCTTGGTGGTATGATTCCGGGAACCA
>JAMCQR010000047.1 GCA_023379555.1 Thermoplasmatota archaeon
TTCTATGCACTGTTCCAAGGTGAAAGATTTGGAGTATTTACTTACAAATCTAAGTGGACTGGCGGGGATTTGAACCCCGGACCTCCTGCTTGCAAAGCAGGCGATCTTCCGCTGATCTACCAGCCCTCTTGCCTCACTCTCATCTTCCGTTCTTTGGAAAATTTTATCTCTTTCAATGTTTCTTCATCGATCTTTCCGTCGTATTCTTCTGGTTCATTCATGCTTTCTGGAGTCACGAACTTGCAGATGAATACTTCCTGACCAGCGTGATATATATGCTCTCCGCTTCCCAGAATCGCTTCACTCCTTATAGGTATGACTAGGGGGACGTCAAAGTGGTAGAGACCCGCGATGTATGCCTTTTCTTTCGAGCTTGAAAGATGTATCCATCTCCTGTCGGAAGGAAGTATTCCATTTTCCCTGAGAATCTCAAATTCTTCCTTGTTTGTAGGATAGTACAGAATTTCGGAGATGCCGTCCGTAGGCAAGTCGGTAAGATCAACGTCTATAGAGTGTCCGTATGTGGCTCTCAGGTATCGCTTGTTGTCGCTCAACTGGTACCTTCCCTTTTGGTCCGTCAGTACTATTGCGAATATGTGCGAGGGGCCAACGAAGTGGAACCGTCTGTAATAGAACCTGATCTCCTGCACCATTTCGTCTATGTTGACGTATCCTCTGTCTGATATCTCCAGGTGGTACTTTTCTGGTTTGTGCCTCAGAATTCCAGTGATAACCCTGCCGAGCAAGTCCACTTCTTCTTCGGAAAGGATAAACTTTCCTTCCTCTCCACAGGACGGGCAGTCGTGTCCCCTGTAGTAGCCGTGTACCATGCACTTGCGGATCTCGATACTGGGCACCAGCAGAAATTGTGAATGGTGTTATAACATTTTTGCAAATTTCTCAACCAATGCAAGTCATGTAAGTTTCCTCAACCTAAGGACTCTAATAATACGGTCGAAGGACACTTATACCTTTTCTTTGGAGCATCTCTAATGACCAGAATCACTGTCATAGGCCTTCAGGAATCCTATTCCACCCATAGAAAAATTTGTGTAAGAGTATCACGGATCCTGCTATTATTACACATATTACTGCTTCAGTAATGCTGTAGTTATCCTGCAGTGCAACCATCGAAAGCAGGAACCCGACATATCTTTCTTCGTGAACAAGGAGAAAATCGACCAAAGAGTCTCATTATGGAGAATGCGAGTATCCAGGAACGAGATCTATTTTGATTAAAATTTCTTATATAATATCAGAATCCGCAAGTTACATATGAATGAGTACAACCTAATTCTCCTAGTGGTGATTCCGGTCCTATTCGTACTTGGGCTGAGAATCAAGGCCTTCAGCAGGGAGGGAGCCATAGCCTCTGCGATTGTGGGCTCGCTTATCATTATAGGAGGAGGTTGGCTATATTTTGTAATGCTTTTCTTATTCCTGGGCTTATCCTACATTTCGACCCTTTCTGGATTTGAAAAGAAGAAGAGCTGGAGCCTGCAAGAGGGTCTAAAAGGAGAAAGAGGGGCAAAGAATGTCGTGGCAGCGGGAGCGCTTCCAGCAGCGATCTCCCTTATGAATTTCTGGAACTTCAGTCCGATGCTTATTTTCTTCCTTTATGTGGTTGCATTGGGAACAATTCTCTCCGACACGGCTGCATCCGAGATCGGTTCTCTCGATGAGAACACTTACATGATACTCACCCTGAAGCCTGCTGAAACGGGGATGAATGGTGGTGTTTCTGTTCTGGGGACCATAGTATCGTTCGTCTTTCCCATATTCTTTTCACTCTTTGGATACATCATTTATGGTGGGCTGATATCTATCCCCCTCGGAGTACTACTCAAATTCGCTGTTCTCTCAGGTTCGTTGGCATTTTCTGGCTCTCTCTTTGACTCAGTTCTCGGAGAGACTTTAGAAAACAGAGGTTACCTGACAAAGTACTCAGTCAACTTTTCGGCCGCCCTGTTTGCCACTATTGTGGCTTTTCTGCTATTTGTGAGGTAACTTTATTTTTCTCAAAGGAATCTCAATTGATGAAGATTCTCCTCATTATTGCAGATGGACTCGGAGATAGACCTCTCGATTCCCTAGGCGGCAAGACTTCGTTGGAAGCCGCTGATAAACCGAATCTGAATACTTTGGCAAGGGAAGGGATGATCGGCCTGATGGACCCTATCCGACCTGGCATAATACCAGGGTCAGATACTTCTCACCTGAATTATCTGGGATATGACCCGTTCAAGTACTACACAGGGAGAGGACCTTTTGAGGCGATGGGGACGGGCCTCACGCTGAGAGGCGGAGATGTAGCTTTCAGGGCCAATTTTGCAACAGTTAATGATCAGGGGACTATAATCGACAGAAGAGCGGGCAGAATCAGGGAAGGAACCTCCGAGTTGGCCAAACAGCTCAATCTGAAGATTGACGGTGTTGAAATATTGTTCAAGGAGGGTACTGAACACCGAGCTGCTCTCGTTTTGAGGGGTGAAGGGATCTCCACTGAAGTAACGGATAACGACCCCCACGCAGATAACCTGAAACCCAAGGACATTGTACCGACTTCAGAGAAGGGTAAAAAAACTGCGCATATATTGAATGAATTCTACAAACAATCGCTTAGAATCCTCAAGGATGCGCCTCTAAATGTCAAAAGAAGATCCAATGGAATAAAGGAGGCCAATGCAATCCTCTTCAGGGGAGGCGGTGAGATACCATCCTTACCAAGCTTCAACGAAAAGTATTCGCTTGACGGAGGTTTTATTGCAGGTGTTGCCCTGGTCTCTGGGATTTGCAGACTTGTAGGTCTGAAGGATTTCACTCCCGAAGGTGTCACCGGGTCGATCGACACCGACGTGAAGAAGAAATTTGCGGCCGCAGTGGAAGCACTTAAGGAGGTCGATTTTGTACTTGTCAATGTAAAGGGTACAGATATCGCAGGCCACGACGGAAATGGGGTCGCCAAGAAAGAATTCATCGAAAAGATCGATGCCGCTCTAAAGGATACCGTGATGAAAGTGAGGAACGAGATTGTAGTGTGTTTCACGGGAGACCACTCAACACCGGCCAGTGTAAAGGAGCACACCTCAGACCCAGTTCCTATTCTACTTCGTTATCCGGGATGCAGGAAGGACGGAGTTGGAGAATTTGATGAAATAAAGGCCAAAGATGGTTACCTGAGGCTTCAAGGAAGCGACCTTATGAACGTTCTCCTGAGTTCTGCAAACAAGGCCGAGAAATACGGAGCCTAAGATATACTTTCTTCCAACAGTTTCTTGATCTCTTCGTCCCGGTTCTCTATCTTCAGAAGAAGTTCCTTAGCCTTCTCTTTCTCACCAGAATTGAGATATATGCGGGATAATAGGACGAGAGCGTTTCTGTCCCTCTGGTCTATCTTGAGCGAGACCTCACAAGATTCCTTTGCGTCGTTCACTCTTGAAATTTTCATCAGGACCTCGGCCCTCTGGTTCCAGTATGAAGTGTTCCTGCTTTCCATTTTTATTGCAGTGTCGACTGAAGCCAGGGCCTCCAGATATCTTCCCATTGAATAAAGCAGCCTTGACTTATCGAAGTAATAGACGGCCTTCTTGAGCAGGTTGATCGATCTGTTTATGTAGGACAGCGCTTCCTCCTTGTTGGTGTTAAAATTTGAAAGGAAAAGTCTCCGATATGTATCTGGGTTAATCGGATAATCTTCTAGGAGCATCTTCTGGAAGGTCGTTGAGTCCTTCCCTTGTTTCTCAAGAATGTCAATGAGGAGGATCAATGCTTCAATGTTCTTCTTTATCTCTATGGATTTCCGTGCGTGTTTCTCGGCTTCCTCAAAATATCCATCTTCAGAGAGTTCGAATGCAGCCATGTATTCATCTGTGCTCTTAGCGAGTGAAGGAAGAACTCTGTCTTGGCTCATACTGGACTATTAAATTACGACAATTTAGCTTTTATCATGATAAGTGAATAAACTAGTAATACCACTCGACATTTTAATAATATGAGAATCCAGTTGATTGGTTTGGGTTCAATTGGAAAAAATTTGTTGAAACTCATAAATCAGAAAGGAACGAGCATAAGTGAAAAATTGGGAGAAAAAATTGAGGTAGTTTCTGTGAGCGACACCACTGGAACTGTGATCACCGATGGAATGCCTCTTACGAGGATCATCCAGGCAAAGGAAGGAGGTGGTCTCAAAACGCTGGACTCATTTGAAAAGATCAATGCAACCAGTGCAATTTCTGATCTCGAGGCAGACATTGTTGTTGAGATTACACAAAGCACAAAGGACGGGAAGCCAGGGATAAGCCATATCGTTTCTGCATTCGAAAATGAAAAGAATGTTGTGACCGCCAACAAGGGCGCACTGGTCTCAGACACTGACCTCTTCAAAACAGCTAAGGAAATGAAAAGGACTTTGAGGTACGAAGCAACGGTATGCGGAGGGCTTCCTGTATTCAACATGATGGACTACTGCATGATCCCAGCGAAGATTTCCTCTGTGGATGGAATATTCAATGCTACGAGCACTTTCGTGATTTCTCAATTGGAGGCTGGAAAAAGTCTGGCGTCGGCTAAGAGCGAGGCGATCAAGATAGGAATTGCAGAGAGAGATCAGCGTGATGATATGGAAGGAATTGATTCCGCGAGGAAAGGAACCATACTCCATAGGCGAATTTTCGGTTCCAATCTCAGATTGAGGGACGCAGATATATCCGCGAAGCAGAGCGAAATTGCATCGGGAACGAGACAGTTCACCGAGGTGACTGCAAAGGGAGTTAAGGTTGAGTACAAGAAGGTCACGGAAAAGAATGTATTTTCAAATGCCGTTGGTCCATCAATGGTCATAAGATTCAACACCGACGTGCTAGACCACCTTACCTTGTTCACAGATCACGATGGCCCATTGGAGTCAGCAGCAACAGTATTAAATGATATCCTATTGTCGAGGTCAGAAAAGGGAGCATAATGAACAAGGGGTATACCGCATTTATAGGTGTATTGGCAGTATTGTGGGTGGTAACTTTAGTAATTGACGTGATTATGACACTGGCGCTTTATCCTTCTAGATTCGGTGCAATTGCAAGTATTACCGGGAGTGTCACATCGAACAGCAGGGTTCCAATATACATCATAATCGGGTTACCCGAGGCCGTCGGATTGTTCTATCCTCCGTATCTGTTCTGGGCCTTATGGATAGGGGTAGTTGCTGCTGCCGTTTCAGTATTCATAATCATATCTCTTTATAAGTCGCTTCCACGATTCGAAAATTCCAGTCTCTACCGAATTTCGGAATTTTTTGCGTTGAACCTGTTTCTGTCGTATGCGTACATATCATTTGTTTCCGTGATTGGCTATCCAATCAAATCCCCGATACCACCTGGGGCTACCAATTTCATATTCAATTTCTTCGAACTCACAAATGCTGGACTGTATGAAGAACTGATTACCAGGGTCATCTATATCGGAATTCCGCTATTCATTTACTATGCATGGAGTAGGCACGGAATGAGGTCGCCTTCCAAACCAAAGAGCCTCCCGTGGTGGAGGGTCATTTGGGGTGGAGGATACAAATTCGGAAAACCGGAGATCACAGTTCTGGTAATCTCATCCCTGATTTTTGGTATAGCTCACGCAGGCTCCTGGGATGCATCAAAGATACCTCAGGCTGCTCTAGGAGGGGTATTCCTGGGTGTTTTGTACATGAGATTCGGTCTATACGCGGACGTTCTCTTCCATTTCTCAATTGATTCTCCAAGTATTCTTTTCACAAAGGGTTACGGAAATCCATTCGCTTCGGTCGGAACCACAGATCTCTACTCGTTGTTTTTACTGATATTCCTTGTGGCCGGTGTCGCCGTTTCTATGGCATACATCCTAGAAGTTAGTAAACTATTGCAGAACAGAAATAAAAAAGTGGCTGTTCCAGCTGGTTCATCTTCCTATACACCGAACCAAGATTCCAGCCAAACTCGAACTAATGCTGGAGCTTACTGCAAGAACTGCGGGTCCAGAAACGTGACTTTCTTCTATGACGACGTTTACCGTTGCGATGACTGCGGGAATGTGTTCAAGAAAGATCAGTAGTTTGCCATCTCGTCGACTCTCATAATTTCCCTGAGGACAGAAGTTGCATACCCACCGGGAGGGAGGGCAAATCTAACGGTAGAGTCGTCGTAATCAAAATCCTTGAACCTCAAGAATAAGTCCCTTCTCTCACCCCTCGAACTTAAACCGAATGGAAGCTTAAAATCCGAAGTCTTGATGCCTTCTTGCTCAACGACCTTATTCTCCAAGTCCCCAACCGCTCCAGTAGCAAGATCTGTGTCGTATCCGATGATTAATCCCGTAGGAGATCCATCTCCTCTCTTGAAAGCTAGGGTCATCTTGTCTAGGTTCAGATTGTTGATTCGAATGAACTCATCATTGAAATGAAACACATCACCTGGAAGTGGGAATTTTTTCATTTCCAACCTCCTGCTAAGTATTTTATTGAAGATGTATCCCTGATATGCGTGGACAAACATCGAAACCAAGTTGTCAGGGAGCTTCTTGATTGCACCCGAGTAATCTTCTTGGTTGTTTACAAGGTGTTCCATGACCATTCTTTCTAGGTCCAACGATTCAGGGAAAATAGAAAGTCCCATCACCGGGTCCGGGTTTTCATAATACTGCTTTCTGACTTCTGCAAACCTGTCTTCACCAGGGTAGCCTACAAAGATCCTAACTGCTTCTTTGTAATTTCCCTTCAGCATCTCTTTTCCCACCAGATGCGTGACCGGACGAAGTGACCCAAATCTCTGAGGTCCGTAGAAATTAGGGACCATTCCTGCCTTTTTCACACTACCACAATTCGTTTGGAAAATTGCAGAATCTGAATCGGATATCTTGATTTCAAAGAAATTTCTAGAGTGTGACCCCACTGTAAGTGGGGAGTCTAGGTAGAAGTGTTCCAGGACTTCAACATCGTCCAGGTGAAAGTCTCTGTATCTCGCTCCAGGTATGCTGAAGTACTGAACTTTTACGCTCCTCCTGTCCTTTGTTCCAGCGAAGAGGATCCTCTTTGGCGAAATGTGGTTGCTTCTTGCAAGAAATCTTATGAGTCTGTTGTGCTCCCAGTTCTTAGATTTCAATTTGAGGACAAGTACCTTTCCGTCCTCTTTCTTTTCTAGACTGTCGAACTGTTCTTCGACGTAGAAATCTTCAGAGTTCTTTCTGAGTTTTCCACCGGAACGTTCTAAGTCTAGATAATAGTCCGAGACCCCTATTTCAGCGAAATCCACGACCTGCTAATATCATCAACAATATTAATAACTGTTTTCACCTTCCTGCTTGGATGTGGGAAGGTCTCACTGGGAAGAGAAGGAAGAATGGACTCTACGGATTACTGATAGGAATATCTGTTTCCTCCATTCTGCTCTACCTGTCGTTTTATGTTTCATTTATTTATTTGCTGATACCTGTTTTGCTTCTTGTTATATTCCACTACACAAAGGCATGGAGGTTTTCCGATAGGGCATTCTACGGATTTATAGCAATAGTTATTGCATTCTTTATAGCAATGGCCGGGATTTCAACTTCTATCACGGGGTCACCAGACCATTCGACAGCGGAATTAAAGATGTCGTCCGTCACCTACGATGTTAATTTCGGTTATTACAACAACAACGGGAGTTACACATTTAACTTCACTGTCCCAGCGAAGAATGTTACAGACACTGCCAAGTTGCAGCTCATCGACTTGTTCACAAATACCACTCTGACGACCACGAATGTGACCTTCAACACTATCGGTGCAAACTACTCATACTCGTGGAATGCTGGACAGCTATCATCTCACGCGTACGTAATATACATAACCCTTCACTTTATTAAGAACAACACGACGGTAAATCAGGGGGTCGAATTCTTAGGACCCGTATTGATCCCTGCAGTCAGTGTAGTGTTTCTCCTTGCGGAAAACCTGATCGTCAGCTATCTTCTCATAACGGTCCTGTTTTTCCTCGCGTTTGCATTCTTTGCAAGGGCATTATCCACCTCGAGGCAAAGAAAGAGTAAGGGCGGGGACCAGAATCCTCCTAACCCCCCGACACCTATAGACCAGCCTATAATCGACGGTGGCCAACAAAAGACCGGTTGGTTTAAGAGAAGAAATTACTGAGAGGCAAGACCCAGTTCTTTGATCTTACCCATGACCTCGTTTGCGTGCTCTTTCGGGTTCACTTTCGGGTATATGTGAGCTATCTTTCCCTCCTTGTCGATGATGAAAGTGACTCTCTTTGCAGTTCCAATTCCGAGCACATTGTATTTCTTTGAAATTTCCTTAGATGTATCTGCAGCGAGAACAAATGGAAGGTCATATTTTTCCACAAATTTCTTATGGGAACTTTCCGAGTCCACACTCACGCCTATCACCTCTATTCCCTTCGACTTGTAGTCGTCAAAGTTGTCTCTGAAGTTGCACGCTTCCGCTGTACAACCAGGAGTATCATCCTTTGGATAGAAGTAAACGACCACTACTTTTCCTCTGTACTCCGATAGTCTACCTTTGCCTCTTCCAAAAGGCAGTTCAAAATCCGGTGCCACATCTCCAATTTTAAGCTCGTTTTCCATGAGGTTTCAAAGAAAATGAATTTAAATAATTTTTCTGATAAATAGAACTTATTATATCCTCTATTTAATGCCACCATCTATTGGAATCATGGTGCCGGTTGTAGCCCCAAATACGTTGTCCCTGATCAATTGAATAACGATGTTGGCCACGTGTTCTGGGAGTACTTCCACGTGAAGCAGATTACCCTTCTTGTATTCATCCGGGGAAATCCCCTTTGCCTTCGCTCTGTTCTCTAGCACTCCTCCTTCCCATATCTTGGATTCCCTGAAAATCTTGTCTGGGTTGATTACGTTGCTTCTTATTCCGTACTTTCCTCCTTCGAGTGCAACGTACCTTGAAAGTTGTGCCGCAAATGCCTTCGAAGTCCCATAAGACATCATACCCTCTCCGGGATTTGTCACATTTTTGGTAATATTGAAGATAAAAGATCCTCCAATTCCCTGTTTTTTCATGATCAGAAAGGCTTCTTTCGTCACCAGGAAAGTTCCTATGGAGTTTATGTTCACGTGTTTCCTCAGGTCATCAAGGGATGTATCCTCAAGCGGGGAAGGTTTCAGAAAACCAGCATTGTTAAAAACGACATCGATTCCGCCAAACTGTTTCACTATCTCTCTATAAGCCTGCCTGACTGAGTCTTCGCTGGATATATCAAATTTCACGCCAAATGCAGACGGTCCCAGTTCTCTGGAAACTTCAGATATTTTCTGGTCTATGTCTCCTCCTACTCCTACCATTCCCTCTTCCACAAATCTTGAAAAAGTAATTTTGCCTATTCCACTGGCAGCTCCCGTAACGAGTCCTATATATCCCTCCAGAGTCCCCTTCTTTTTCCTCGTGAGTTTGGCCTCCTGAAAGGGCCAGTACTCCATATCAAAACACTCTGCATCTGTGATGAACTTGTTCTCCGAAATAGCAGCGGCCGCTGACGCAACCCGGAAGGAATGTATAGCTTCATCCCGCACTATATCGGCTTCCCTCTTGGAGGATGCCGCAGTTACTAAACCGTAACCCTTGATAACAATAACGGACGGGAATGGGTCGTGCATAGTTCTCCCTGCAGCAACGTACTTCTCGAAGTCCGATTTGTACTCTTCTGCAAAACTGTTGATCTCGTCTTGCAGCTTGGAAAGATCTTCTGAATAGAGATAGTTCTTTTTCATTCTAACCAACATGTCTGGAGTTGCAGGACCGAGATTAGCGAACCGTTTGGCTTCTGTACTGAGTGAAAAGCCAACTGCTTCATCCGAATTGTCCCAAGTCAGAATTTTCTTATTTTGCTTGCTTAACATGCCCCTCAGTCTCGGCAGAAATTCGAGGAAAATGTTTTCCTTTTCTTTTTCAAATTTCGTTGTCGGTATTCCCGCCCATTTAGACTTGACGAACTTCTTAGCTTGGTTAACGAGTTTAATGTGCATCTCATAACTCTCTCTGGCAGTGTTCCCCCAGGTGACCAGGCCGTGGTTTCGTAAAATAATTCCTGCAAAATTAGAGATGTCCTTCTTGGAAATAGTTTCCAAGAAAGTTCTAGCGAGTCGAAAACCTGGCTGAACGTATGGTATAACTAGAACCTTTTCTTCGAACACGTTCGAGATTGATGCTTCATTCAGTTCTGTATTGGTTAGGGCAACTATGAAATCTGCATGCGAATGGTCCACAAATTTGGAGTTGACGAAGGCATGTATGAAGATCTCGACAGACGGGAACGACTGACTGGTATCGAGCATACACCCCTTGATGAAAGATGACATATCTTCATCTGACATGTTTGCGAGCACTCTTGCCTCGTTTAGGTTGTCCAAGTTCACGGCAGTGAAATCTTCGATGTTTACCGTTGCAAGATCAGATCCAGATCCTTTTACAAATAGAGCAGAAACATCCTTACTCGTCAGACTTCTGACCTTAAGTTTGACGCTCGTATTTCCCCCTCCGTGGAGTACCAAACTATTGTCAGATCCAAGGGATCTGGAGGTAGCGGCCCTTTCTTCAAGTAGTTTCTTTTCCTGTTCTGGAATGGTGAACATGATGAATTGGGAATAACTTCCTGATAAAATATGTTTATATATTTTCAAGGTACAATTCCAAGTCTATTAACAGGTTTCTTAAGAGACAAAAGATAAATTGGAATTGAAATTACAGTCGCATGGACTCATTCTCCAATAGGGACAAGGACGTTTTTCTGATTTCCTGCGAGAAGATG
>JAMCQR010000048.1 GCA_023379555.1 Thermoplasmatota archaeon
TGATGGAAAGAATTGCAGTGATACCCCAGACATTTCTAATGTGTTTCAGGAGACCAGCTATGATGAACGAAAGATTTGAAATTGCAAGAGTCAGTAGGATGAGTATCCCTATTATGGGAAGTGCCGAGGAAAGTGTGAAGACTTTGAAGTATGCTCCCAGAATGGCGTAAAGAACAATACCTGGAAGAGAGAAAACGAGATAGCTCATGGAGAGGGCAAACATGTAATCCTGAGAAGTTAGACTCGTTGCAACATAGAGATCCTGGATCCTTATCTGAATTCTGAAGAAAGCAGCGTCAGCTGCCCCGTTGATGCTGTTTGCTGCTACTATGGCTATAGGTCCTCCAGCGATAGCAAAAGCTATCAGGGTTCCGTGCGTGAAAATAGTAACCATAAATAGCAGGGCGAGAGGAAGCGACAGAGACGCCAATAGGTATGAGGGTCCCCTCTTGATAACATAAAAGCCATAGTACCAAGCAAAGTATAGGACAAATTTAGGATTCAAGCATCACTCCTTTGGACAGAAATATGTCGTCCAGATTGATCCTCTTGATGTCGTAGCCCTTTCTCACAAATTCATCTACCTCGTTGGCATCGATGTATTTTATCGAAACGTTTGCGATCTTTATGTCGAACTCCGTCCCCTCCAATTTTTCTGCCCTCATCTTTCCATCAAAGGTGGAGAGTAGACTTTTCACAGTACCATGTGTGATTATGTTACCCTGGTCAATGACTAGAACTTCGTTCGAGAGTTCCTGAGCTTCTTCCATGTAGTGAGTAGTCAGTATAATCTTCGAAGAAAGTCTCTTGATTGCAGACCACACTTCTATCCTTGACAAGGGGTCAAGTCCCGTAGTTGGTTCGTCGAGAAAAATGACTGGCGATTTTGCCGCAAGTGCCATTGCCACAAACACTTTCCTCTTCATTCCTCCTGAGAGCGTATCCGAAGGCGCATTCCTGAATTCATACATTTCAAGTTCGTCCAGTGCGTACTCTGATTCTCTTTTAGCTTGAGAGGAAGAGAATCCTCTGGCCATCAGGTAGAGTTGCATCTGTTCAAGTGGTGAAAGAATACCTATGAGCTGTGATTCCTGAGGGATGCTGCTGATCACTTCCCTCACTTTCTTTGTATCTTTCAGTATGTCCAGACCTTCAATTTCTGCAGTCCCGGACGTTGGGAACAACTGGGTGGAAAGTATCCTGACGAGAGTGGTCTTCCCTGCACCATTCCGGCCTATAACCGTCGTCACCCTTTCCTTGAGAGTAGCATTCACTCCTTTCAGGGCATAGAGATGCCTATCGTATCTCTTGGAGACCCCTTTGATCTCGATCATCTATGGTCTCAATTTTACTGAAAACTCTTCTTTGAAAATTCCCAGACTAAGGGTAGTTCCCACCGCTCTGATTCCTTTTATCGCCCCAACCTTCTCCACCTCGAAATCCTTCAGCTCAGAGCTATCTTTAACCTTGACCTTGAGGAGTAGATCACTATCACCTGAAGTGTGGTGAACGTCCAAAACTTCATCAAATCTGGAAAGCTCTTTGGCTATCCTGTCGAGTTCTTTGATATCGCTGATTGAAATCGTTACGAAGGCGGTCAGTTTGTAGTCGAGTTTGTCGTGGTCTATCAGTGGGACCACTTTTTTTATTATATCCCGGTCCTTCATCCTCTTGACTCTCTGAAAGACAGTCGTCGGGGGAGATTTGACCCTCCTCGATATCTCGTTGTAACCCACGGTCGCATCGTCTCTTAGGACGTTGAGGATTCGTATGTCTAGAGAATCGTATTCCCCTTTCATGATAGGCGATTTTCCAAAGGTATTTAGCAATTGCGTGCAGTGAGCCAAATCAAACATTTATTAGGCAAGTTCACAATCAGCTTTGAAGAAAAATGACTGAGTTGTCTGCATCGATACTTTCCGCAGATCTCTTGAACCTTGAAAGGGATATAGGAACTGCCATCCGGTCAGGAGTGAACTGGGTGCATCTTGACGTGATGGATGGTCACTTTGTTCCAAACCTTACAATGGGAATTCCTTTTGGAGATGTAATCAAGAAAAAATTCGGAGTTAACATTGAGAGTCACTTGATGGTAGACAATCCTGACATGTACCTTGATAAGTACTGCTCATTTTCCAAATTAGTAACAATCCATTATGAAGCGCCTGTACAAACTGCCAGGGTGTTGAAGGAAATAGAAAGGCGAGGCTCAATGCCGGGACTTTCCATAAATCCAAAAACATCTGTATCGAGTATTGAAGCACTCTTGCCCGCGGTGAAGTATGTACTAGTAATGACTGTTGAACCTGGCTTCTCGGGCCAGAGCATGATTGAGGAAGCTGCTCAAAAGATACCTCTGCTTGCAGAATACAGGAAGACAATGAAACTGGATTTCCTGATAGGTGTTGACGGAGGCATAAAGAAAGATAACATTTCCCGCATCGCTGCCCTGGGACCAGATATAATAGTCAGCGCATCTGCCATCTTCTCGGGGAACATTGAGGAAAATGTTAAATCTCTAGAAAGTTGTATGAGAGAGAATGGAAATGGACAACGAAATCATTGAGAAGGCAAGGGAACTCGAAGACAGCGGAAACCTGAACGACTGCGTAAAATACATTGACGAAAACATAAATTCCTTGCAGGATCAATTGTCGAAATCTGACATTCTTAAGATAAAGTCAGAATGCTTTCTCTACCAGGAGATCCCAAACTCTGAAATGGCCAAACAGTTTGCAGAAGAGGCACTAAAGATATCGTTGGAGAAGAATGATCAGAAAAGAGTGGCAGAGGCAAATCTCCTGCTGTCGCAGATAACAGTTCTTGAAGACGGCAAGAAGGCTGTGGAGTACGGTAGAAAGGCACTCGAGATATACCAGAAACTCAATGACAAAGGAGAGTACATTTACTCCATGATTTCACTTGCGACAATACTTGAAGATTTCAAGGAAGCCTCTAGCCTGTTCGAAAAAGCTATTCAGGATGCGGAATCCTCAAATAACATTGACATGATGGCGCAGGCCGCGGTCAATTACGCATATCTTCTCGTTGAAGAGAAGGGAGGCGAGGCACCCCTTAAAACGCTTGACAGGGTCATCAAGAAGGTCCTGAGCGAGGGTGCGAAACTGAAGAGAAAGGAGGAGAGGATCAGAGCGGTAACCAACTATTCTGAGATTTTTGACGCTGCCTCTGACATTGCGATGGAACAGGATCAGTACGACCTTGCAACGAAGTACGCTTCATACCTGAACAAGGATCCGCAGGAATTTGTCAAGTAGTCTCTTCTAATTGAGGAAGCGTGAAACGTCTACCCCA
>JAMCQR010000049.1 GCA_023379555.1 Thermoplasmatota archaeon
TGAGGCATTCGATGCCGGAGTCTCCAAGTATGACAGATTGGGAGAGAGAGCTGAGTCGATAAAGAATCTGGAGCACGACGCAGACGAAATAGTCCACGAAATCTACAACAGAGTAAATCTTATGCCTAAACCGCTAGAGTCTGTAGATGTGGGAAACCTCGCAACGAAGTACGACGACATTCTGGACTTCATGGACGGAGTTGCGAAGAGATTGTCCCTTTTCAAAGTTGAAAAGACGACTGAAATGGAAGAATTTGCAAAAGTCATACTTGCTTCGGTTGCCGAAGTTACAGCAGCATTCAACATGTTCGGGAATTTCACTGAGGGAGACACTTCGGAGATAAGAAAACAGATTGTGAAAATAAATGAACTTGAAAACAGGGCAGATGACATCCTGGAAACCTCATACAGCACACTATTTTCGAAAAACGATCCGATAAAGGTGATAAAACTGAAGGAGATTTATGAGATAATGGAAACGGTGACGGACAAGTGTGAGGACGTTTCAGACATATTCATGGACCTTGTGATAAAGTACAGTTAGTTGTCAAGTTTATCTATCAAGAATATATCTGCAAATATGGTGAAATTGAGGATCACCGTTACACTCAAGAAGACGGTAGAGGACTCCGAAGGTGATTCGGTAAAGAAGGCCCTTAAGCTGCTCGGGTATGATGGCGTGAAAGAGGTCAGGGCTGGAAAAGTCTATTTCATAACTCTTGGCAAAGGGAGCAAGAAAACGGGAAAGGAATTGTGTGAGAAGCTCCTCGCAAATCCAGTCATTAATGAGTGTGTAGTGGATGATTGAGGAAGAGGTATCCACCATAATTTCGGTAATTGGGAAGAGCAAGGAAGAGCTAGCAAATATTTCCAAGATGCTGCACCTCGGACTCACAGCAGACGAGATGTCCTTGATCTCTTCTTATTTCAAAAATGAGGGAAGGGATCCAACCGATGTGGAGGTGCAAGCGATAGCGCAGGCATGGAGCGAGCACTGCAGCTACAAGAGTTCCAAGATTCATCTGAGGAAGTATATTTTCGGCATAGGAAAGGAAAAAGTAGTCGCCATCGGAGATGCAGGTCTTGTATCACTCGATGATGACACCGCGATTGCTTTCAAGATGGAGAGTCACAATCATCCTTCAGCAATAGAACCGTATGGTGGCGCGGCAACGGGCGTGGGAGGGATACTCAGAGATATCCTGAGCATGGGGGCACAACCCATTGCGGTGACCGACTTTCTATATTTCGGTACAAAGAAAATCAAGGGGTTCCCGGACCCCAAATTCATTGAGGGTGGCGTAGTGGCTGGAATAAGGGACTATGGCAACCGGGTAGGTATCCCAACTGTTTCGGGAGGAATAGTTTATTCGGAGATGTTTTCGCCCAACGTACTGGTCAACGTTGGCTGCGTGGGTGTCGTTGATAAGAAGAAAATTAGGTCGTCCGCAATCACGGAACCGGGCATCATTCTTATAGTGGCCGGAGGGAAGACCGGCAGAGATGGAATTCACGGAGTCAATATGGCCTCGGCAGTAATTGAGAGCGGAGAGGAAGATATAACTACTGTTCAATTGGGGAGTCCGATAACAAAAGAACCTCTTATTCACGCAGTTCTGGAAGCAAACGGCAAGAACCTCTTGTTTGCACTCAAGGACCTCGGAGGCGGAGGTCTAAGCAGCGTAGTTGGGGAGATGCTTGAAGCAGGTGGCATGGGTGGTAAGGTGTACCTGGAAAAGGTCCCGCTGAAAGAGGCATCTATGAAACCATGGGAGATCTGGATATCGGAGAGTCAGGAGAGAATGCTCCTTGCAGTCAAGAAGGAAAATGTAAATTCAGTACTCGAAATAATGGAAGATTGGGACATAACTTCGTCAGTCATCGGGGAGAGCGAGAACGGCAACAGGCTCAAAATTTTTTATAACGGCACTAAGGTCCTAGATCTCGAGTCGCAATTCATGACGTCCCCAAAACTGTATGAACGTCCTTCGCGATTAGAGGAAAAGCGCATCGTACAGTACTTGCCAAGTTACCCTAATAATTTTGCAAAATTACTCTTGGGAATGATCTCAGACAGCAACGTAAGAACAAGGGAAAAGGTTGTAAGACAATATGATCACACTGTCAGAGGAAGCACGGTGATCGGTCCTTTTGCAGGAATCGTAGGAAGCGAAGGGCCAACAGATGCTTCTGTAATCAGGCCCAATTGGGACAAGGTGAATGGAGTTGCAATATCGCACGGTTCAAATCCATTCTACTCTAAGATTGATCCGTATTCTGGCGGTAAGGCTGCAGTTGATGAGACCGTAAGGAATTTAATTTCGGTCGGTGCAGAGCCTCTTGGATTTTCAGACTGCCTAAATTCTGGGAATCCAGAGAAGCACAAAGTTATGGGAGAGTTCATTGAGACGGTCAAGGGAATGCACGATTCAGCCTACAGTCTTGACATCCCATTCGTATCAGGCAATGTCTCCTTCTACAATGAAGCAGGTAGGAGAAGAATTCCCACTTTCCCTACGATTCTGGGAGTGGGTAAGGTGGAGGACATAAGAGGTGCGATTACTCCAGACTTCAAGGGTCTCGGCAACGACATTTATCTTGTGGGGTTACCCACCACAGATCTGGCAGGGTCTCTCTATTTCAGGAGATTGAAGAAGAACGGGGGGCGAGTCCCATACTCCGACCCCAGAACTCTCAGGAGAAGAGGATGGAATCTCCTGAATGCAATGAGGTCTGGAACTGTCAACTCAGCCCACGATGTTTCGGATGGAGGGATTGCTACAGCAATATCCGAAATGACCATCGGGTCGAAGATAGGTGCAGCATTGGACGTATCCGCCCTCGGTCTTCGGACTGACTTCGCACTATTCTCAGAACCCCAATCCAGCTGGATTATTGAAGTCGGATCAGGAAGGGAGAAGGAATTCGTGAAATACATGGGAGAGGATGCCATATTTTTGGGTCAGACTCAACAGTCCGCACTTGCAATAACAAGGGGAGAGGATAAGGTACTGGTGGTCGACATCGACCAAATACGGAAGAAATGGAAGAGGGGATACGAGTGAATAGGGAAGTCAAGGTAGCAATCATTGTGATGGAAGGAACGAACAATGAAGAGGAGGCTTACCAGTCATTCAAACATTCTGAGGCTTCCCCTGAAATAGTTCACCTGAAGAAGCTCGAGAACAGGAAAAAGAAATTGAGCGGTTACGACATCGTCTGCTTTCCAGGCGGCTTTTCTGCGGGAGATTACGTAAGGGCCGGTGCAGTAATGGCAGCGAGAATCAAGTCGAGCCTGATGAGAGACATGGAAGAGTTCGTGGAGAGCGGAAGGCCGGTGATAGGATCTTGTAATGGATTTCAGACTCTGGTTGAGTTGGGGCTAGTACCAAACGTGGATGGGGATGACCGCCTGGAGGCCGCTTTGGCCCCTAATATGTCCAACAGGTTCGAAGCAAGAACCGTGTACTTGAAGATAAACAAAGGTAACTCCCTATTCCTTAAAGAATTCAAAGACGGCGAAGTGATCAAGCTTCCAATTGCTCACTCGGAAGGGAGGTTCATCCCAAGGGACAAGGAAGTGCTCGGGAAGATAATCAAGAATGGAATGAATGTGGTATCATATGTCGATGGAAGTGGAAAGGAGGCAGGATACCCGTGGAACCCAAATGGTTCTGAACACAACATCGCAGGAATCGCCAACAAGAACGGAAATGTACTTGGCCTGATGCCGCACCCTGAAAGGGTGTTCTATAGATATACTGAATCTGACTGGACCCGGGAAAATAGTGGGACTGGGATGGGGAATAGATTTTTCACAAGTGCAGTACAATTCGTGAGAGAAAAATTTTAATTACTTTAGTCATACCGTTCCCAGTGAACCGAAGACTCTTTGCAGCAATAATCATAATTCTCCTCGCGACAGTGGTGATAGCCAACGGTCAGGCCCACGCACAGTCTACAGTCACATTCCCAACAATAAGCTACCAGACCTACCAGGGATACAACATCACGGTAACTAATGGGGAGTGGAACACCACTGTTTATTCGGTCATTTATAGCAAGAATTTCTCCACGTACAACTGGAAAGACAGCCCCCAGAAGGACTATATCCTGTTTTCCTACGGCCTTACTGGACTGAACCCATACGGCGCAGAATTCATCCAGGCGATGGAATCGATAGGCAATTTGACCACTAAGAACGTCACTCTTGCCTTCCAAGAGATCGCCCCTCTTGACGCAACGGGTACCGGATTCACCAACCAGGTGAAGCTCAATGCGGGAGCACTGCCGGGATTCTCCAACTCCACACCATCAAGTTTCAACAATCCAAGCGTTAGGTCACTCTATGGGTATGTGTTTGCTGGTGCAGTGATTGTTTCAATAGCAGCTCTTTACTTCATCTTAAACAGGAAGAAAGATGAATGAGAACTCTGCAAAGTTCGTCCAAGAGCTGTTCAAGAAATATTACGAAACGGTAAAATCGTTTGATATAAGACAGGTGGAAAAGAGAGAGCTAGCCTTTTCCGCTTTCGGTAAACAAGGAATGGTCAGGCACACTTCATTTCCAAACATGCCTGCCCTTGTGGACTACGTTGTAAACAATACTCCACTCCATTTCTACTACTCCAGCGCATATTATGACAGCCCGGAAGCTACGATGGACAACAAGAAGTGGAGGGGGGCCGATATGGTATTCGACATCGATGGAGACCACATTGAAGGTGCAGACAAGATGAGTTACCCGGTGATGCTATCATCGGTGAAAGAAGAGCTCAAGAAACTACTAAATCTGCTGATAGATGATCTCAGCGTTGGCAAGGAAAATCTTGAAATCGTATTCTCTGGCAGCAGAGGCTATCACGTTCACGTCTACTCAATTTTTGATAACCTGGAATCTCAGGAAAGGAGGGAGATCGTCGACTACATCTCTGGTCGCTGCATCACCTCTGACTATAGGACCACCTCCAGAACCAAGTGGGACGACAAGATTGATCTTGTCAGCACTTCACTCAAAGAGATCCTCGATTCTGGAGACAGGAAGTGGAAGGAGAAAATTGAGGCAGAAACTGGTGAACTTGTAGGCAAACTAACGAAGGTGGATATCCGCAAATCTGGTTTCATCGAAAGAAACGCCAGAAAGATCGCTGCGAAGAAGTTCTCTTCACGCATAGATGAGCCGGTTTCAATAGACATACACAGACTCATCCGTACTCCCGGCAGCCTACACGGAAAATCGGGGCTCATGGTTGTGACAATACCGCTTGAAAAGGTAGATACATTTGATCCTCTAGCAGACTCGATACCCCTTGTATTTCAGGACAATTCTGAAATAAACGTCACCAAGAAAATTGCCTTAGATTTTGATGGGGCCAGCAGAGAACTACAGGAGGGTTATGTGGTCCTTCCAACCTATGCAGCCCTCTTCGCTATTTTGAAGGGATCTGCGGAAACGGCGAAATGAAATATTTAACTAGTTTGTGAATATATCGACAACAATGGGAGCCATTAGACCTACACTAGTTAAGACTGTGGCAAGACAGGTATACGAAGAGTATGAACAGCACTTGAGCAAAGACTTTGAACACAACAAAGAGATAGTGAATAAGGTCATACCTGACGCGTCCAAGAAACTGAGAAATCTAGTGACTGGTTACGTGACCACCTACTGGAAAACAAAGAAGATACCAAGAAAGAGAAAGGAAGCAGAAGTTGAAGATTTCTCAATCTGACTTCAGTCGATTCCAAGTTTCTTCTTCAATGTAAATATCATCATGGCGGACTTTTCTTTTCTGATGACATCATTCATTATGTAACTCTTTTGCTCAAGTAAGGTAACGGCCCTTCTCAATGCTAAACGCCATTTCTTCGCAAGCTCAATGTCATTGCTTCCCAAGTCAAACGGCACTTCAATTGCAACGGAGTCTCCGTTGACATCTAGACCCTGCCAGGGTTGAGGGAAATCCGTTATACTCGCAGCTATATGGTATTTTTCGAGAACCTTCTTTTTCCTATCGAGGAATTTGTGCGCTTCAATCCTGTCGGACTCCACTCCCTCATTCTCCTTTGATCCCATAATTCCGTAATAGTTGATCTTGTAGTCATAAGCGTAAGCTCCAAGCTTGTGAACGTTGAAGAATGTGTTCCTAGTCTTCATAGGATCGAAAGTCCACCTAACTTCGGAATATCCCATGTCCTTTGCCTGTTCGAACTGGTGCATTTTGATTTCATATCCGACATTCCTGTTTCTGTATTCTTGAAGCACTCCAGCCATGTGTGAGTAGAGATACCTATAATTCCCACTAACCCCAGGGAAGGCCAGACTGAACCCGACTATCTTACCTTCCTCGATGGCCACTTCCACTAGCCCACCATTCGAATTAAGTGCCCTGAGCAAAGGTAATGGAGTTGGGGGCTCATCAACCATCCCCCATATGACCGTCTGGATCCTTTCTACCGTTTTAAATTCTTCAATCGTCTGTGCTTTCCTGATTTCCACTCTCAGAAAAGTGCATGCGAGTTAATATCATTAACTGGAATCGTCAGATTTCAACCTGTTCTTAACAGCGATCCCTCTTTGAAAAGCAATCATTTCATCCCTGTTGAGGATCGCCCTGCCATAAGCCAGTAATTTGTCTTCCTTGTCGACAATGAGAACATCGTCGTGTGGCCTGATCAAGGGATCTGCATCCTCTACAAATTTAGCGAATACATTTCTTCCTTCCTTTATGAATTCTGCCACCTCTTGGTCAATTACTACCCTGTGACGGGGGTATTCGAAGTGTGAATGAATCAACTTCGCCCCTGCGTAGTTGAGGCTAAACAGACCATCCGAAGCCCTCAGTGCAAGTATTGGCTCGTCTTCGCGAAATACGTTCCTAATCTTTCCGGTGTTCTTGCTCCTCTGCACCCTGATGCTGCTTCTGTCTAAGATAGAGAAGAGCCTCTTACTAAACTGGTACTCAAATATGCGGTCCACCTTGTCAATCAGGAATTCTTTCCATTCGTCCTTCTCAAACTTTGAGATATCCTTTGAACTTTCGTAATATTCTCCAGGAAATAGGGACTGAGCAACTGGGTAGGTTTCATCGAGAAACAATGGGACCGTTCCGAAGTGGGTTTGAACCTCTATCCCTGGAATTTCCGCATAATAAGAGTAAGGTTTCTTATCGATCTTTACTCCTTGGCCCGATTGGGTAATGCGAGAAATGAATCTTCTTACGTCCGGTCTCTTAAGCGTTTCTTCCCCCACGTAGAATACTGGGGTCTTTCTAGAACGTGGTTCATACTTCTCGGTGTATTCGTAGAAATCGAGGATCCTCCTGTAAGCTTCAAGCAAGAGGGGATGGGAATGCGCGCGATACTCTGCGTAGTTCCAGATGTTTTCGGAGCGTATCTGTTGTTTTATGTTTTCCAGTTCTTTTACTGATACGTACAGGTTATGTTTTCCAATTACAGTTGTTCTTTCTTCTCTAGAAAGAGATTCCAGTTCCTTTTCAGAGTACTTGTCAAAATACGGGGAAGCAGGTAGTTCCTCAGCAAAATCCTTAAGGTCTACCGTGCCTGTTTCAGTCAGTATCCTATCGTCCCTTGCATACTTGATGTATGCCGAAGAGTCAATGACATCCACCCCCATGAGGAATAGAATGGGAAAGAACATTGGATGGCCAGCCCCAAAAGCATGAATCACATTTGAACTCTTCATGTTTGACTTGGAATTCAATACGGCATCCACTACTTGCGAATACATGTATCTCTCCATAAACGGAACGATCCCACCTATCGGGAAATACTCACTGTCCAGTGATCCCATCATTCTTGCACTTTCCGTCCGCAGATCCTGATATACTCCTCCCTGAATGGGGAGTGCAATGTACTTGCCAGTTTCCTTGATTGCCTCTTTTCCCCTTCTGAAATTCTCTGAAACATCTTCGCTTACCTTTTCGTGGGAATGGTCCATTTCAGAGAAAATATCTCTTATAGTGATTATGTCCGAATTTATGCCTTCTTGATACTTTACCATCTCGAGATTGCCTGCGTTGAGTTCTCCATACATGTGTTCCTGGAAAGTTCCTGAATCGGTCATTACTAGACCTTGGAAATTCAGGAGGTCGTGAATGTCATTACCAACTTGAAATCCTCCCTTCCTCAGAATGTAGGAGTTGGTTATCACTCCCCGTAATTTAAGCTCCTTAACAAACGAGACCCAAGGTTCTGCTTTGAAAGGATGCAAAACTGGTAAAAGGACTGGAGTTTGAATTCTTTTATTGTAGATTTCCAGTTCTCCAATTCTAGCTAATCCATCCCGGTGAAGAATCTGGAACATCGAACAGATCTAATCAAAAAATAACTGGTAGGTGTGATTCACCTACTTCTTAAGGATTATCTCTATCGAGGACACGTTGCTTTCTCCATCCTCTCTCTGAACTTTTTCCGTCGCAATCTTCACGTCTTGGTACGTTACTTTGGTCTTCATCATTGATTCCATTCGGTTCCTCACGATTTCAGCAACGTCTACGGCCCTCTTTATTGCCATTCCTCTGGCTTTGATTGAGACTTCGTTCGCCCCATTTGTGAAGAGCATTATTGTGCTAAAAACATAGTTTTCTGTTGGTTTTTTCCCGATGAATATAGTGTTGTTATCAGCCATTGGTATCACCAGAATTGTCTCAACGACAAATCATATTTAATTTTTTCCTCAGGTTG
>JAMCQR010000050.1 GCA_023379555.1 Thermoplasmatota archaeon
CACGGTAGTAGTTCTTGTAACTCCGTGCCAGATCGTGGTCGACAGTTCCTGCTGTGGTGATTATGTGGTTTACGATCCCTGAATTTATCAGGTCCACTATTGCACCTCTGGTACCGGTAGAAACTATGTCAGCAGTGAAGCTGAGGAACGTTTCGACCTTGTTCTTCTTCATCTCTTTGATGATTTCGACTGCCGCTCCAAGCTTTGGTGCAGTGAATCCCCCAGAATGCTCAAACTGGCCCAGAAGTTCGGAGACTTTCATCCCTTTTCTGGTCCTTACGTCCTCAACAGGTTTCATTTGAACTCCTCCATTAGAAGTTTCCTCTCCGGATTGCTCTCGAAGTATTTCTTCGATGGCTCAAGAATCTTGATCAGCTTATGGGAAAGACTCTCTTTGAGATCTGAAGGATGAATTTTCCCTTCCACGAAGTCGCGTTCTAGATCGGCATACGCTGCAAACTCCTCCCTCTCCCCTATCTGGACGCCATCGTTGTAGAAATTGAAAACTATGTTCTTGTAAATCTGGAGAATCGGGTTTCCTTCAACTGTCTTCTCTGGACAGAAGGCTGACTTAATCTTCCTTGAAATATCTTCAGGAGAATCGTGAATGAATATTGCAGAGTCCGCCTTGCTCTTGCTCATCTTGTTCATTGGGTCCATCCTGTTCCCACCCTTGAGTGATGAGATGAGAGGGCTGTGTATCGCGACAAACCCCTTCTTCCCTACTTTCTTGTGAATGTCTCTCGCAAGCATGTGGACGTGCCTCTGATCCATTCCTCCAAATGCCACGTCCAGGTCCATGTAAAAAATATCAGTTGCCTGCATCATCGGGTAGATCAGCTTTGAGGAGTCTTTGTCAGCGTCTTCTTCGTTTCGTCCCATTATCGGAAGTGCTCTTTTTATCCTGGAGATGGTGAGCGCTTTTGCTACTCTAAGAAGAAGAGCCCAGTAATCGGAATTTGCCACAAGTTCCGAAGCGTAAAGAAATTTCACTTTCGGATTTAGACCGCAAGATAGGAATCCCTGCCTCATGTATTCGGCATTCCTCCTAATTTTCTCCATGTCCCCACCAAACTTGTCGTTTACTGCAGCGTGCCAGTCTGCTAAGAGAAGTGTCATCTCTATTCCAGCTTCAGCAGCGAGGTTGAAAATGTTAGTCCAATATAGACCCGTTCCAATGTGGAGGGGACCAGACGGCTCGAAGCCTGCATATCCCTTAGCAGCATCTAGTGTTCTCAGTTCCTCTGCGGTTATCACTTCCTGGACAACTGACTCCAACCTGGAAAGGTCTTTCAGCATGATTCGACAAATATTCTCTTTATTTCATTGTTGCTATAGCCAACGTTGTTTGGACTTACTTTTCCTGCATACCATCTCTCTTTGATTTCACGATGATGTCGAACCACCTTCCGCCCACGTATCTTTTGGCAGCAGTTCATAATATCTCGTCTACTCTAACTTGTCATCGACGTTATCTCGGCTTGTATGAGCGGCATACGATTTGAATGAAGTACCAGGCGATTAGGACCCTGAACCTAAAGGACCCCACCGAAATTATTAATGAGAGGATGTCAGAGCCAGATTGCGTGGCGTTTTCTCAGATCTGCTTCCTTCTCTCCTCTTACTTTCATAAGAAGTGCGACCATTGAATCAAGAAGAACGTGGGAGGATGCTTCAAAGAGAGTTCCCAGAGGGGCAAGATCAGATGACTTGTTTGTCTTCAGAACTATCCTGAAATCGCTTGCCTTGTAGATCGAGTTCTCTTTAGACGATGTGATGGAAATTATCTTCGCGTTCACTTTCCTGCAAATCTGCGCCACCAAGAGAGCACCCTGCGTCTCTCCCGTTCCTGATAGCAGGATAACCGAATCTTTTGCCGTCACAACGGGCGCTATTGTTTCTCCAACAAAGTAGGCATTGAAGCCCATTTGCACGAGTCGCATGGCGAACATTCTTCCGACTATGCCCGACCTCCCTACTCCATATACGAAAATATTCTTTGAGTCAATAATCAGTTCACAAACCTTTCCAATAATGCCCTCATCCAAATCTCTCAGATTTTCAAAATTGCCCATTATGTAGTCGAAGGAATCGGTTAAAGTGGACATCAAAAGAAAAGTATTGACGACTAATTTAACTTATCTTAACTTGAAATCGACCTGCCTTGTCTTCTTGTTTTTCAATCGCCGAATTGCGTTGGTTCTCACTTATATAATTCTACAAAATCGTATCCTCTATCCTTTCCATAGCAGTACTTTATTTCCTGGAAATTCTTTTTCAGTTGTAACACTTCTTCTTTTACGTCTTTGCCTTTGAGCGCCCTCTCCATCAGGTCTGCAATATGAGACATCTCGCTCTTTCCCATTCCGATCCTTGTCACTTCCTGTGTCCCTATCCTAATCCCAGATGGATTCTGAGCCTTGGTGTTCGTGTCGCCTGGAATCATGTTTTTGTTCAAGATTATGAAATTCTGTTCCAGCACTTCTGCGACTTGCTTACCTCCACCCTGACTCTTGACATCTATCAGCAGGGTATGGCTCTCGGTGAAACCATTCTTTTCTGCAAGGACCTTGAAACCTCTTGAGTGGAGCTCTCCCCCAAGTGTCTTGGCGTTTTCTATGATAGCACTTGCATAAGATTCTCCATACTCTATCATTTCGGCTGCGGTCACTCCCAGTCCTGCCATTGCTCCGATGTGGTGATTGGAAATCACTCCGGGGAATACTCCCCTCCTCACCTTTTTCCACTTCTCATCATCCGTGTTCCCGACGATGACCCCGTGTTGTGGACCTGGGAATGTCTTGTGCGTGCTTCCCGAAATAACGTCTGCTCCCTCTCTCAATGGGTCCTGGAACCTTTTACCCGCAATGAGACCTAGAACGTGAGCACCATCGTACCACACGGTAGCTCCCACCTCATCTATAGTTTCTTTAAGTTCCTTTATCGGTGCAGGAAATAGGAAAACAGAAAATCCGAAGAGCACAACCTTCGGTTTTTCTGCAAGTATTGCCTTTCTGGTTCCTTCAACATCCACTTTCATCTCTTCAGTGTTAAAGACCATGTTCTTAATGGTACAACCTCTCATTCCCACAGCACCAAATTCCGCTGAAGAGATGTGGGCACCTGAGTCCAGACTCGGTGTGAGAATGGTCTCGCCTGGATGTAAAAGTGCAAACACCAGTGCCTGGTTTGCATTGGTACCGGAAATAGGTCTGACGTCTGCTTGCTTGGAATTGAATAATCTCCTTAGAAGTTCTTCCACCCTGGTTTCCATCTCGTCAACTATCTTGTTTCCCTGGTAGTACCTGTGGCCTGGAAGACCTTCTGCATACCTGTTATTGAAATCCGAAATAACCATTTCCCTGGTCAGAGGACTCATCAGATTCTCACTTGCAATGAGAGGGATTGAATTTTTGAAAAGATCGGTGTGCTCAATTGCTTTTTGTCTTATCCACAGTGCCTCATTAAGGGAAGAATTAGATGACATAGGCTAGCAGTTGAAATGAATTAATAAAATTTTGTGAATTTAAACTCTGACTCAGGTCGTTTTGCATATCATGCTTTGAAATCCTTCAGTATTCGGTTTATCTAACCTTCTTTCATAACAGAAGGCTGGAAACAAGATCCTACCATTCATACCTAACGCGTAAACCACTAAGATTCTTGAGGCTTTAATATCTGAAGCTTGATCCTTGTGGGTTTTTCCTCTTTTCCATCCTTGTTGAAGAAACTATCACCTAGAGATGTAAATCCCTCTTCGAATGCAAGAAGCGTCCCGGTGGAGAGATATTTAAGACCTTCAAGGGGACGGGTATTTCTTTTCGTCGATAATGAATGTCTCGGTGTTTCTAAGGAGCACGTGCTCTGGCCTCAGCGTACACAACAGGTTTATCAGTTCACTCATCAGAGCCGCAGAAGTCAATATTTCTGACCCAACAATCGGGATATTGCTGGCAATGTCGCCCCCAAAATTAATCATATCGATAATCTAGCGCTTCATGCTTGCAAGTTCACTTTTTCAATGACAATGACCGTTAACGTAAAGTAGTCTGAAACCTGTTGCAAGGGCAAAACTACTATGTCTTTTATTTGAATCTCTTGCCTATCGGGGATATTAGAGTACGTACCTAACATGGAGCTTAACGTTTGACCACCCGTCTTGATCTCAAATGAAATGTTGACAGATATTTCCTTGTCCTTTCCCGAGAGTGTACTCTTAAGGTTATCTCGAGTATAACACCCCCATATCAGGACAAAAACAGACTCAACCGTTATGAACCAGATCATCATCCGCCTTCTCGCTCTTTGCTTGTGACGATACTGAAGGCGAAACGAATTTACTTCTGATAGCTATTCTTGGCATCTTATCATCTCAAACCTTGCCGATAGGTCCTCTTTGGTTTCAGAACTGCTCCAATAATCGTTACGATCAATCCCACAAATGCGAGAAGTCCTCCAAATCCCAGCAGTACAACTAGAGAAATGAGGCCACTCAAGTTCTTTATGAGGGCGTAACTGACAACTGGAGGTGAAGATCCAAAAACAACAACATAGTAGCTTCCGTTAAGGTTTGTGTACAGGGTGCTGTTACCTGAGGTTTGGAATACTGAAACTGCATAGGAACCAATATTTGAAGTGTTTACTATGGCTAGGTAGAGTGACGGTATCAAGTAATGAGGCACTCCGGAAACTACATCGATGTAGTCCCCAGAAGTTGCATTTAAGACTGTTGAGTAGTAGTCCCCGCCATGTCCTGCATACATGGCATCCCCACCCTTCGCGGAGTTGATGAGTCCGGTCAGAGCGCGTTCGGTTTCATACAGGGACCCGCCCACAATCGTGATCCCTATGACCAAGATAACAGCTCCAACGATCAATAATTCCTTTCGCATTATTTACTCCTTTTTAAGGAAAGGGCTTTCCCTTTGTACTCCATATCACAGTCCTACTCGCTACCCTTTTAGTTTTCATGGGTCCTTTTCCTGTTAAGAAACCTGAGATAATATAATGTTGCGACAACAGGCAAAAAAATGAGAAGCACGATTAGCACTATCACTGCTCCATAGCGAGCGTTAAAAATCTCATTGAGGATTTTACCGAGGGGGTTACTTGTGAATAAGTAATACAACAGGTAAATTATCCCACCGTATCCTGATACTACAATTGATATTACTAACAAGGCACGAAGACGCCTTTTCGAATTTCGTTTTTGAAAAGTGGTCAAAGGCATGCTGGATTCCACTGCGTTCTCTTTCTTAGGAAGGTGTTCTTTGCCATGTAATTCCTCTAAAGAATATAACACCTCGTTGTTCGCAATTCCGATTCATTTAATTAGTATTCCGCAGAGTTCTCTTTAAACTGCTTGACACGTCGAACACGTCTTAGCTTTATCGCAATTCTTTTCAAGAGTTGTACCTTCAGCAACACTCGTACTAGCAATTGTTTCGCACTTCTTCCGCAGCATCTACACACATATATGCAAGCAAGGCACAAGCTGCACAAGCTCCCAACGAAATGCCAAGACATAGTAAGCAGACAGGAAGAGTTACCACATCAATGCAAGCGTCTGCACATCCCAAAACAACTGCACAGTAAGGACAAATCTCGGCTAGATCAGTTGTCGTAATACATTCTATGAGGCCAAGTATCCCATCAAGACATTTCAGGGCATTGAAATCACCAACGAATGCCATCCGATTTCCAGGAAGACTTATGTCAGTATACTTACTTATCAGGTTACTGAAACGATTGAATTCAGTAGACAATGGAAGAACCACTGCATCCAGATCTCCCTCATTCTTGGCATTGTCAATGAGCTTGCTAATCTGTTTGAACGTTATCCCGAGATCTGCCATTTTCTTAGAAAGAATGAGGTCATACTTATGGATCCCCGGTTGAGTTTTGGGACTAATGTCACCCGTGATCCAATACAATCTCGTGCCCTTCTCATATGGGTGCTCTACTATGATCGTGTATATTTGTGCATCGTACGCATCCGTATTGGTCCTGTAGTGAAATACGGTTGAAGTAGTAATTCTATTCAAGGAATCTTTCGTTGTTCTACTTGCCTTTGTCAACTGAAATTTATAGTCTTTTCCACCCTCGAGAACCATTACGTGCTTTTCTAACACCTCGACGCTTTGTTTAGAGGCATCGAGCTTAGCTTTGTCCGGTTGACAGTCAGGTAAACTTGTATCCCGATTAGCTTCCGCTTGAGTAATAGTTTTCCCATTCTCATCTATTTCCTTCACTTTTCGGATGAACATAATTTACCATCTGGAACTGATACTAAATTCTAACTGCCACCTTTTTGCATGACAGGTATGCTTAGTGCGTCTATGATGTCCCTTGATTTCTTTGGTATCTCGGAGATCTTCCACTCTTCTCCTATCTTCAGCATGCTCACCCTCCCCAGATGCTCCATCACATCTTCAGGAGAGTATCGCCTGAGCAGATCCTTTGCCTTCAGGATGCCGTAAATGCGGTAGTGCATTATCAGCGCCAGGAAGTTTACGAACATCCATCCCTGCAGCTGATAATCGTCCCTCATGTAAGGGTGATCCGCGTGAATGCAGTTCTTGAACGTATCGTAGGACTGCTCTATATCGGCGCGGGATTTGAGCATTGAATAAACGATCTCTCCGGAAACATGGAGGTTGGTGATCACGGATATCGTGTCCATTCTCTCCCTGATCCTGGAGAAATCAGTGCTTTTCCTCCTGAGATAGTCCTTCTCCTCCTCCGCCTTCAGGAAATCGTTCCTGAAGGTATAGATGCTCGTCCCCCTGCTCCCGTATCGCGCATAGAATACAGGATGATCTTGGAACATGAAATGCCTTCCCTGATCCTGCGAATAATCGATCAGCCTGGAGTTCCTCTTCAGCGGCATTATGTAATGTATCCCCATGCCCTCGAGGGAGGAAATGTTCTTGGCGGAATAGAAGCCCGAATCCGCTACGAGCACTATCTTCCTGGCCCCTGATTCCTCCATTGTTGATCTCAGTGATGCCACAGAGGTGGCAGATCCTGGCAGTATGCGGAAATATGCCGGCGTATCTCGATCCAGGGAAAACAGGAACAGAAGCTGTATCTGCGGCAGGAATTCTGCCATGCTGTTATGCCCCAGGGTGGCAGAGATCACGCCCTCGCTCATGCTGAGCACATGCGTCAGATCGACGGCAAGATACTTCTCATCCCCCATGAATGATCGCATGAATGCAGTCATGCCTCTTCTATCAACTCCGATGTTTCTGAGAATGTTCCCAAGCACGTCCGGAGAGACATGCGCTTCCACAAGCTCCGAGAGGAATGATGCGTGATAATGGAAAGCAACGTTCTTGATCGGTGATCTGTGCATCAGCCTCATGCACGCGAACACAAAGATCTCCTTCCACTCGGGGAAATGTTCCTTCAGCCCTGCGATCAGATCTCCAGAGATATGGTGCAGCATGAAGGCAGAGCCATACTCCTTGACCGCAATCTGGTCGAATCTATGCATTATCCTCTTGGCCTTCGGTTCGATCAGCCCATCGGGAGTTATTCTTCCAAGATACTCCTCGGTTATGAGCTGTGACCTCCTCTTCTCCTTATTCCATCTGCTGCTCACCCTGTATAGATAATACCTGTCATCCCTGCGCATGATGAGGGTCCCCTTCCGCTTCTGTTTCAACACCCAGTCAGGATAAGCCATAATATGCATATACCTAATATGCACGCATATAGATATTTGCATGAAACAACGCAAAATCCGGAGGATCTCAAGATCTATTATGCAAAAGAGCGGGAGTTACAGTTTAAACATGAAAAACAGGGTTTAAACTGTTACCACCAAATACTGCATGATACTGTTGAATGATGTGAAATCCTCATTGCTGCGTTTAATGGAGAAAATTCATTTTTTCATTTTCTTCATTTGGTAGAAGGGTACTCAACCC
>JAMCQR010000051.1 GCA_023379555.1 Thermoplasmatota archaeon
ATCGTCATCGCTAGCCACCCAGCTGAACATACAGCAGACGACTCCTATCGGTGGACTGGCGTGGTACCTTGCAAATCCGAACGGGATAGCCAACTGGCTCTTCCCGATATTACAGCCTTCGGTGTACAAGACACAACTGCTCAGCCATCCCCCATGGGAGATGAGCGTCCACGTGCTGGCTTATGTCACTTTCATGGTCGGGGCATCTGTAATGTTCGCGAAGTTCTGGATTGAGACGACCAACATGAACTCTGAAGGTGTCGCGAGACAGATTCAAAGCTCCGGGATGCAGATCCCCGGATTCAGAAGGGACCCGAGGGTCCTCAAGAGGGTCCTGGACAAATACATACCTGCAATCACAGTCTTCAGCGGTGCTGCGGTAGGAGCACTGGCTGCTGGAGCAGACCTCATCGGCACGGTCGGTAACGCCTCAGGAACCGGTGTGTTGCTGACTGTAGGTATTGTCATTCAGCTATACCAAGCGATGGGCAAGGAGCAGATGACAGAAATGTATCCTTTCATGAGAGACTTCTTTGGAGGATTGTAGAACAGATGAAAGTGATAATAGGGGGGATTCCCGGGGTAGGAAAGACCACAGTCCTCGAAGAACTCTTGAAGGATGGGTTCAGGGTAGAAAACTACGGGGACGCAATGCTCAAGGAAGCCATTGCCCGGGATTATGCAAAGAGTAGGGACGAGCTGAGAAAACTTCCGGTGGTGAAGCAGCAGGAGATACAGGCGCTTGCAGCGGAGAAACTCGCGCAGTTCAAGGATGTCATCATCGACACTCACTTCTCAGTCAACACCAAGGGAGGGTACCTCCCTGGGTTGCCAGTCAACGTACTAGATACACTACATCCGGACCTTTTCATATCAATAGAAGCGGACCCGCTCGAGATATTTGAAAGGAGAAAGAACGATCCAAGAAGGAACAGGGACAAGGACTCCCTCGAGAGGATTAGGTCTCACATGGAGGCCAACAGGGAATACGGGATAACTTATTCTGCCATGACAGGTTCTCCACTGCTGGTCGTAATGAACGAGAACGGAAAGGTAAAAGAGGCTTCTTTAAAGATAATCTCCGTAATAAGACCGAACGATGAAGGTGGGCAATGAGTCAGAGACAACGATCTCCACCAACACCTCAGACCAGGGAACAGCAGCAGGCCATGTCATCTTCGATGAGGACGCAGATGCTCTATTTCCTGATAATGATACTTCTTCTCTTCGTTTATACTGTCCCGACCCTGAGGGAATTGTTCTCGATACCCATGACGTACATCCTTCAGCCGGTCATAGGGTTTGACTACACTCGTCCACTATTCACAATCCTTGGGGCAGCTCTCCTGACCGGATTTGTGAACACGATTGCAAGACATTTCTTCACCGATTATTTCGGTATGGCAGAAATGCAGCACAAGAACAAGAAACTCCAGGAGAGATATAGGGAGGCAATAAGGTCAAGAGACAAGGCTGAAATGGATTCAGTCAGAGCCGAGCAGTCCAGGTCAATGCAGGACTCGATGAAGTTGACACAGCAGCAGATGAAGCCAACTTTCGTGACACTGATACTCACGGTGCTGATCTTTGCGTGGTTGATAGGATTCATGTACCAGGTCCAGAAACTCGATTTCACAACGATCAATTCACCGTTCGGTCAGGGGGACCTCATGACGCGCTATTTCGGATTCTATATATGGATAGGACTGTACTCGCTGTTTTCACTAATATTCACATACCCGTTGCAGTACTCGCTCAAACTATGGTACATGAGGCGGAGAGTTAGGAATGAGGGTAACTATATCGGGCCCACCGGGCAGCGGTAAGACAACTGTTGCAGAAATTGTCAGCAACAGGTTGTCCTATGAACTTGTTACCGGTGGAAAGATTTTCAGGGAAAAGGCAAAAGAAATGAAAATTTCACTCGCAGAACTGGGAACAGCAGCCGAGAAAGAGGGCAGCTACGATAGGGTACTAGACTCATATCTTCTGGATGTTCTGAGAGCGAAATCCAATGTAATCGTTGAGTCGAGACTCTCGGGATGGCTGTGTCATATGAATGGGATAGAAGCTTTCAAGGTTTTCGTAGATGCAAGGGAGGATGTGCGTCTCCAGAGGATCAGGAATTCCATAAATTACAGGGAAGAAGAGAAGGGAGACAACCTGCTCTACCAGATAAGAGAAAGGGAAGAGAGCGAGTGGGCTCGCTACAAGAAATACTATGGAATAGATTTCAGGGACACATCGATATATGATCTAGTTGTGGATGCAAGTTCAGAAGGAGCGGAAAAAATCGCGGAGGTGATAATCTCTGGTCTCAGTCTTCGGTAAGGAACCACGTGAAAGATCGATAGAAGAGCGTATAAACTTCGGTTTCGTCGTGCTTGACAAGCCGCGGGGCCCCACCTCACATCAGGTGTCGGCGTGGGTCAAGGAAATTCTGGGGATTTCAAAAGCGGGTCACGTGGGTACCCTGGACCCAAACGTGACAGGCGTATTGCCCGTTGGATTGCAAAAAGCAACGAGACTGGCAGATTTCCTGCACGAACAGGGCAAGGAGTACGTCACGCTAATGTTGCTTCACAAGGCTGTGGACAGGATGAGGGTCGAGGACGTGCTGAAGGAATTCACGGGAGAAATTTTCCAATTTCCACCGCTTAGATCGGCGGTCGCAAGGAACCTCAGAAAGAGGATGATATATTCACTCAAATTAATGGAAATGAAAGAAAGACACGTCCTTTTCAATGCAGACGTTGAATCAGGTGTCTACATCAGGACACTCTGCAGGGATATGGGAGATGCGCTCCTGGTTGGCGGGAACATGGTTGAGCTCAGAAGGACACGCAGCGGACCTCTGAACGAATCCAACCTATCGACACTGCAGAAACTCAAGGACGCATACACACTTTACAAGGACGGTGACGAGAAGCTGCTCTCAAGCATGCTCATCGATCCGGAGCAGGTCACAAAGGACTACCCAAGAATAATACTGAAGGAGAGTGCCATAGACGCTATGGCCCATGGTGCGAGTATTTTCAGGAAGGGAATCATAGAAGACATGGGAGAGGGAAAGACACTCAGGATAATGAGTCCCAGGGGAGAACTCCTCGGAATGGGAACCAGGGAGGGAGAAGTCGTGAAGCCTTCTGTCGTGCTCATAGACAGAGGTGTCTATCCGAAAGGCTGGAAGACTGGCAATTGAGTTCAAAAAAAAGATTTTAATCTATTTGCTGTTATACAGAAGTGTACAGCTTCCTAGCTCCCATCCTCATTGCACTTACTCTAGGGTACCTGGCAACGCTGATAGCTAGACTCACTGGGACTGTATACATTCCGTATCTCCTGCTGCTTGGTATTCTGGTGGGACCGGTTCTCTACCTCATCAAACCAGGGGAAGCTGAAGTGCTTTTCTACAATTACATCGGGCCAATAGGGGCCGCATTCGTTATACTCGCCGAGTCGTCCAAGATTCCAAGATATCTGCTGAGGAGGATAGTGAAACCACTATCGATGTTGTTAACCTTTGTTCTTTTTGTCACCGGGATAACGACCGGAGTCATTCTGGTATTCCTCCTGAGAGCACCGGTATGGGTCGGGTTCATAGTCGGAGCCATCATCTCTTCCACGGATCCAGCATCCGTTATTACCTCCCTAAGGAAAACGAAAGTATCTGAAGTACCATCCACGTTGCTGGTAACAGAATCTGTGTTCAACGACCCGTTCTCGTACCTGTTCCTAATAACGTTAATAATCATCTTCTTTCCAAAGAACGTCTCCTTGGTACAGTCGTCTCCATTCACTTTCAGCAACGTGTTCCTCTACGTTCTTTTCACGCAGGGATTATTTCCGATACTGATTGCTGGAGCCCTGTTCGGACTGCTCTACCTACTCAGGATCAAACTGCCGAAGGATTTCAAAGAATATTATACAGCCATGTTCCTACTGTTCGGCTTGTCTGCCTACTCGATAACTGTCGTGGCGGGCGGATCCGGTTATATGGCTGCGGCCATCTTCGGGGTTCTCTCAGGGAATTTCATGCCGAGAGATACCGAATTCGAAAACTACAAGCAGTTCATGGACAACATATCCACATTCGCAGCGATCCTTATATTCGTGTTTCTGGGTGCTTCCATCAATCTTTCCATCCTTACTTCATTCGTCATCCCTGGCATTCTGATTGCGCTGATTCTGATATTCATCGTGAGACCACTCGCTGTCATATTAGCGGGTTCGGTGGACGTTAACCTGAAGTACGGAGACCTCTTGTTCGTGGGGCTTGAGGGTACGAGAGGTATCTTCCCCGCAATACTGGCGCCGACCGTTCTCATAATAGGGAATCAGACAAACAACGTGCTGCTGCAATACTGGGGACAGGCTATAGAAGCGCTTGTACTGGTCATCATATTCACTTCATTGACTGTCCAGCCATTGCTGATGGGTAGGATTTACAAAGCGCTTCATAAAGACGAAGTCTGACAACTCAGTCATTAGGAAAGATCACGAGCTCATAAACGGTTGGTTGATCTATAAGTTGTCAAATTCCTCGCTGACATCGATGATTACTTGTTCCATCAGCTTCTCGATGTTTCTTGCAGAAAACTCTCTGAGGCCACCCATTTCGCTCTTAACTTTTGCAAAGAACTTTGCATTTTCAGAATAAATATCGAAGTGAACGAGTAGCTCTTCCATGCCTGCTGATAAATATGCTGTATAAATTTTTAACTCATTTTTGTAGCTACATAGTGGATCCAGTTGTCAGTAAAGATGCAATAGTTCTATCCTCTCATATCATAAAACATTAATATGACAATATGATTTAAAAGAGTGTTCCGAATCCTCGTATACATTGCGAATTCTGGGGTAGAACTGAAGGAAGGGGATGTCTGCGAATTCAGTTAGAGTTCGAAGGTCACTTCCTCTCAGAACGACACTTTTTCCAGTATTCGTGGTAGTTTCAATGATTCTGGGGTTGGGGTTGAGTTTCAAAGGAAGTAATCTGATCGGGACCGTATCGACCTTTGGAATCCCGATCGGTCTCTTCTTCATGATTTATCCAGCGATGACGAAGGTGCACCTAAAGGAAATTCTCGGAGGCATGAAGGATGTTAGGAAACTAGGCCTGATGATCTTCCTGAATTATGCTATTGCTCCCTTTCTGGTCGCGGGACTCGCTTATTTATTCTTCTTCGGCATATTCGAACGGTTTGGATTCATTGGGACACAGGTCGGGTCACAGGTCCTTGTGGGAATCATATTGCTCGGAGTGGCCCCATGCATAGCCATGGTCATGGTGTGGACAGATCTGGCAAAAGGCAACCTAGCGGCCGGAGTCTCGTTCGTTGCATGGAATTCCATAATACAGGTCCTGACTACTCCGTTCCTGGTCTATTTCCTTGCACGGACACAGCTGATTATCAATCCGCTGGTGATCCTGAAGAGCGTTATTTTGTATCTTGTGACCCCTTTGGTGGCAGGAACGCTAACACGTTATTTCCTTTGGCGAAAACCATATTTCACGAAGTTCTTGAATCGTCTGGGAACTGTGCAAACACTCGCCCTGATGTTCACAATTGTCAGCATTTTCTGGAGTGAGGGATCGGGTATACTGGATCACATAACACTGATTTGGATGGTGGGCGTTGTCATGCTCTCCTTCTATTTCGTGCTCTTTCATTTGGGATATTACGCAGCAAAGAGAGCGAAGTTCGACTATCCCGATTCGACTGCAATAGGTTTTACAGTTTCAGCAAGGGACTTTGAGATAAGTATAGCCATAGCGATTGTGGCATTTGCTGCGTACCCGTACGTGATATTCACGACTGCAATAGGCCCCCTGCTCGAAATTCCGCTCATGCTGTTGCTCGTCTGGTTGCAGCTGACCAGGAGAAACAGCATCATGAAGGCAGACCCAAGCCAGGGAGTGATTCTGGGTGAAAAGTGAGGATCTGAGAACCTGCACCGTCAAGGGCATCAAGAAAGTCGATACGAGGAAGTATCAGAAATCCTCTGAGATGATTTCAGCACTTGCGAACGGCTCTAGAATTGCCATACTTGACATTATGCTAGAGTATGGAGAGGTCTGTGCCTGCGACCTAGAAATAGCCCTTGGCTTGCCACAGCCTACGGTGACCTCTCATCTTCACAAACTGTACGAAGTCGGACTGCTACTGAGAAGAGAGAAATGGAAGTTCACTTATTATTCGATAAATCCAAGGCATTCAGATCTCATAGGGGTTGTCTTGGCCAAGTAATAATCTTCCTGAAAAGATTGTGCTTAAGAAAGAGTAAAATAAATCAGAAGAGCTCCCCTATCCGAAATATCCCAGGTCCTCTTTTCTTTCTTCAGGTGAGGGGTTCTCTATCATCCTGGTCGTTATGTCCTCTATTTCTTTTATCCGCTCGTCCAAGCTTGCTGTGTCAGTTCCCAGCTTGAGATAATCCACCAGTATCTTTGTGACCTGTTTCGCCGATTTAGGGTCCGTGAAGTAGCCCGAAGTTTCTCCCATCAGGCAGACTCCAGGCAGCTCGAACAGTTCCTGTCCCATTCCGAGGAAAAGACCTGCCCCTCCGACGATGCCTCCTCCGGGTTCATTTTTTGAGAATATGACGCCCAGTTTCTCCACTTCTTCCTTCACTTCTTTAGAAGTATATGCTCCGAGCACTCTAGGGATCTCCATGAGCTTGCCTATCTGGTAACCTCCAAGCGTTATGATCCGCTTGACATCTAGCTTGGTCCCCAGTTCCAGGACTTTGTAGCATATCTCGTACTGTCCCTGTGAAGTGAGCCCCTGGAAATCTCCGGTGAAGAATATGATGTCTCCTTCCTTTCTCTTCTTGTAGTACAGTTCATTCCTTACCAGCCTGGCAAGGGCATCTTCGTTCATCAGTACCTGTGGAGGCAGGTGATGAGAGAATACGTTTGCGAGCTTCTTTGCCTTAATGCTCTCTATAAGGAAATCCGCGGTTATCTTTCCGACATTCCCGATTCCCGGGAGTCCAACTATCAATACCGAATTCTTTAACTTCACGTTGTCTACCATTCGAATGATTACACTTTCCATTTTTTCACTCCTTCCCATACAGCATCTTCAACCTGTACTTTCCATATTTATCTTGTGGCGAGAATCTCGGGGGAATTGTTGACTTGGTTGAAGAACCACACTTTGGGCATTTTCCTTCCAGCGTATAGCCGTTGCAAGCCGTGCACTTGAAAATAAGACTTTTCACTCTTTCACTGGTCCCTCGCCTATCCCACCGTGCTTCTTGAGATAGGATATTATGTCTTCGCCACTCTTCTTCATGTTCTCTTCCGCAATCTTCGCATCTTCAGCGCGCGAAATGATCCTGTACTGGGGTGCTCCGAGGTAGGTAATCTCAATACCCTCTCTCTCCCCAGCTTTCAACGCGTTCTTAATGACTTCTATACCATTTCCAGAACTATCTTTCAATCTCAAAATTCCTCTTACCTCTGCCACAGGTGGCTTGAGATTTTCCTTTGCATAGTCTATTATGACGGTGGCCCACTCCTTGTTTTTCAGGTCCGCCGAGAACTGCTCCGGTTCAATCGCAGCTACGTCCAGGGCATATGCAAGCGATCCGAACTTTTCCTCCATCTCCTCTACTGCGACTGACTTGTCCAATTTTCCAGGATATTGGGTTGAAAGATTTGCTAGTATCTTCTCTGCCCTCTGCTCGTTCTTCCACTCTTTGAGTTTTTCTCTCTTTTGATGGTCGTTTACCCTCCTAAGTGAGAGATCGAACCTTCCTCTGGAAGGGTTCGCATCCAAGACTTTGCAGACTACCCTCTTTCCCTCTCTAACGTAATCCCTTATGTATTTGATCCAGCCAGACGAGATCTCCGTAATGTGAATAAAACCCTCCTTTCCAGGGAATTCATCCAGACTGCATATCACTCCAAAATCGCGCACTTCCTTGACCGTGCAAACGGCGAGATCTCCAATCTCTGGATCGTTCTTCTTCATTTAAATTCTCCAACTATCTGTCCATTCACTTCGTACTTTCCGCCAGTTGGTTTCGCGAGTACTGTGTTGCAGACCTGGCACTTGACCTCTGTCGAACCTCTTGCATAAGTGAGGGTCTCTGTGCCGCAGTCCGGGCATTTTATCTTGATGAAAGACTTGTCCATCCCCTTAATCATTGTTGGCACTTACGCTTCGACCTCCGCTAGTTCGAACTTCTTTGCTCTCCAGGTGGGAGAATGGTAGGCCTTCTTGCATTCCAGACATCTGTATCTGATATTGATTCTCTTGGTCGGTTTCTCCCTTCCCTCGTAGACTGGCCTGGGGAAACCCCCATAACCCGAGGTAACCCTTCTGAAGCGCCTCTGTCCCTTTCTCAGCTCACTAGCCTTCTTTTTCTTTACTCTCTCGACTTCCTGCTGAGTATGTTTCTTACAATGAGGGCAATATCTCATAATCTTTCTAGGTAACTTCAATTATACCACCGATGTTGCAAGCTGAATTTGGACTGCGTATTTAAGCGTTTATTCATTGGAGACCAGATACGACATAGTCAGCGTGCCGAAAGGTCGAGAAGGAATTTGACCCCCCCGATACTCCGACTCACTACTTCATATATACAAAGGAGCAAATTTTCCTAAAGCAACTGGTGGATCTTATGACTAAATTTTTAGCTTGAAATGGGTCACGAAAAAATCAATGGTAATTGATCCACCAAACCGGTGTGGGCGAACCTCGTTTGGATTTTCCGGGAAGCACTATTCCATATACCGGAGAAGGTACGAAGACGATTATTGCAGCCAGAAAAGCCAAAGTATTGGAACAGCAGGTCCCCTACAAGGCTTCCTTAAATGAAACCCAGCCCGAAGAACAGTTCATAATAGGACTCCCCCTGGGCTGCTGACGAACTCTTTGATATGGAAAGCTAGGTGTTTTGAGAATGCTATAGTTGAACCGATTCCACTTATTGCAAAGGTCACTACCATGAAAGTGAAACCGTGATTCAGGATTAGAAACGAGATCATATTCATTGTCGGCCCAAGATTGCATACAGAATCGAAAACAATGGACAAAAATTATCAATCTGATGCACATAAAGTTGCTTATGTTGGACGAACTTCCTCAATCCTTCGACCCGCTGCAGATAGAGAAAGAAGTATCTGAATACTGGGAAAGAGGAAACATCATGCAGCTGTCCTTCGCAGTTAATAGAGGGAAGCGAAGGTTTTCGTTTGTCGAGGGCCCTCCAACCGCAAATGGTCCACCCCACATAGGACACGCAGAGACAAGGGCGATGAAAGATCTGTTCCTCAGATACAAGACAATGAAGGGGTTCTACATCGATCCGCGTATTGCAGGATGGGACTGCCACGGGTTGCCTGTTGAGATTGAGGTGGAGAAGAAACTGGGCATAAAGAACAAGGCAGAGATAGAAAAACTGGGAATTTCAAAGTTCAACGCTCTCTGTAAGGAGAGTGTATTTGAGTACGTCAAGATATGGACAGAAGCATCCAAGAGATTGGGTTTCTGGGTCGATTACAACAGGGCGTACATAACCATGAAGGATGAGTATATTGAGAGCGAATGGTGGGCGCTTAGGGAACTATACAAGAAGGGCCTACTGTTCAAGGACTTCAGGATATCCCCTTATTGTCCCAGGTGCGGAACCACTCTCAGCGCCCACGAGGTATCTCAAGGGTACAGGGAGGTCGATGACTTCTCGATATACGTAAAATTCAAGATAACTGGAAAGGACGAATATTTCCTCGTCTGGACCACAACTCCATGGACTCTTCCCGCAAACGAGTATCTCGCAGTTAACCCAAATTTCAATTACTTATTGGTCAACTATAAGGGGGAAAAGATCTGGGTAGTAGAAGAGAGAGCCAAGATAGTATTAAAGAAATACGAAATTCTTGACAGCAAACCTGGATCTTTTTTCGTAGGAACAAAGTACGAACAACTGATTCCTATACTCAGGGTCAATACTGGACTGTATGTAGTGGCGGGCGATTTCGTCACAAAGGAAGATGGCTCAGGAATAGTGCATCAGGCGCCTGCTTTTGGTGCGGACGACTATGCAGTTTTGAAGAAGG
>JAMCQR010000052.1 GCA_023379555.1 Thermoplasmatota archaeon
TGGAGGTAGCTTCCGCAGCGTCTGCTGGAGGACTGAGGTCATTCGTTTTCATGAAGCACGTGGGTCTGAACGTCGCGATGGATTCGTTCGTCTCACTGTCTGGAGCAGGGGTGAAGGGAGGCATGGTAGTCTTCTCTGCTGACGACCCTTCCATGCATTCGTCCCAGAACGAACAGGACAACAGATTCTTGGGAAAATTTGCACGGGCCATAGTAATAGAACCATCAAGCCCGCAGGAGCTCAAGGACTATATCGTTCACGCTTTCGATATTTCAGAAGAGTTTGGACATCCTGTCTTGATCAGGAGCGTCACTCGTATTTCGCACGTAAGAGCACCAGTTAGACTTGGAGAGATCAAGGAAAAGAATGAGTGGAAATACGAGAAGAGTGCCTCATTAGTTTTGTTGCCGGAAAATGCCTACAAGGCACAGATGTCGATTGTGAACAGACTTGAAAAAGTCAGATCTTCTAAATATAACGCTATCCTGAACAGCGTGTACGGCGACTCCTCCACGCTGATAATTACGTCTGGTGCTGCCTACAACTACATAGATGAAGCCCTCCAGATGCTTAACGTGAAGGCTAGAATCTTGAAGATCGGACTGAGCTTTCCACTCGACCAAGAAATGATTCTCAGGGAGGTAGAGAAAGCCGAACGAGTTGTCTTCGTCGAAGAAGGTGGTCCCTTCTTGGAGGAACAAGTTCTATCGCTCTGTGCTATTCGCTCGATCAACAAGAAATTCTATGGGAAGATTAACGGGAGCATTTCCACTTCGTACGAAATGGATGTGGACCGTGTGGCAGGTTTTCTCTCCAAGATATACGGTATCCCATTCCAGACGAAAACCCAAAATTTGATTCTTCCAGAAAGAGCGCCAGTACTTTGTCCAGGTTGCCCTCACAGAGCAACTTATTATGTGGCAAAGTTGGCCATGAAACAGAGGGGAATCCAGAACGCTATAGTACCCACTGACATCGGTTGCTATTCCCTCGGATATTACGAACCGTATCAGCTCGGAGACTACTGCTTCTCTATGGGTTCTTCGATCGGCTCTTCTAGCGGATTCACGATAGAGGCAAAAGAGAGGGTCGTCAGTTTCATAGGAGACAGCACCTTCTTCCACGCTGGAATCCCTGGTCTCATCAACGCATACCACAACAATCACAACTTCGTCTTGGTCATCATGGACAATTACGTCACTGCGATGACCGGCGGACAGCCTACCCCTGAAACGACCCCACCCTTCAAGAGGGTAGACATAGAGAGCGTGGTGAGAGGGATCGGAATTAAGAACGTATACTCGATGGATCCTTATGACCTCAAGAATTCACTCGACACATTCAAGAAGGCCCTGGATTCCAATGAACTTGCTGTCATTATAAGCAAGAGGGAATGTGCCCTAGAAGTAGACAGGAAGAGAGCACCTTCTGAGGCGAAGGTCTTCCAGATAAACCAGGACAAGTGCAATCTCTGTTACAACTGCGTGAAGAATTTCGCTTGCGCAGCCTTTTATGTGAATGAGGGCAGAGTGTACATCGATCCGGAACTGTGCGACGGTTGCTCAGTCTGTTCTGAACCACTCGTCTGTCCGTTCAACGCCATCGAGGTGAAACCATAGTGGTCTCCCTGGTCTTAGCTGGTGTAGGAGGACAGGGAATAATAACTGTAGCCAACATAGTTGGAAAGGCAGCTTTGATTGAAGGTAAGAATGCTCTAATGACAGAACTGCATGGCATGGCACAGAGAGGAGGAAAAATAGTGGTAGAAGTCAGGATCGGAGACTACAAGAGTGCCATCATCCCGGCAAGATCTGCGGATATCATGCTCGCATTCGAGGAACTCGAGGGGGCCAGAAACCTATCAAAATTGAAAGAATCCGGGGTGATATTGTTGAACAGAAGAATGATACATCCCGTTTCCCTCACAATGAAGATACAGGATTACCCTGAAAGGATCGTTGCAGAGGCACTGAGCAAGTACAAGACGATCACCGTGGACGCAGACCAAATAGCGATGAACTTAGGAAACAAGAGGGTAGCTAACACTGCCATGATTGGTGCGACTTTTTCAACTGGACTGCTGAACCTCAGTGAAGGGAGCCTGATAACGGCAATCAAGGAATCGTTACCGGAAAAGCACTGGGACATCAACAAGAAGGCGTTCGAGCGGGGTAAAATTATCCCCGCATTCGAGACGGCAAAGGTCGCATGAAAATAAACATAATTGGCGCAGGTTCGATGGGCATAGTCCTGTCTTACTTTCTCCACAAGAAAAACGAAGTGGTGCTGACGGTTAGGAATGGGGAAAAGAAGTACTACGATGGGGGTCTCGTGTTGTGGGACAATGGGAAAGAGGAGAAGTTTGTCGTAAGAGTCTCAGAGGGAATAGAGGACTCCGATCTCACGATAATTGCAGTAAAGTCTTATGACCTGCAAGGGGTATATGCGAGTTATAATCTCAAGGGTAATGTGATCCTAATCCAGAACGGGCTGACCCACATCAGCACGGAAAGAGATGGAGTTTTGAAAATATATGCGGTCACAACCTGGGCTTCGAAGAGACTATCGAAGGGAGTTGCTGAACTCACTGGAAAGGGTTACTTCAGACTAGGAAGCAGATCCGGAGAGATTGACCTTAGATTTTTGAGGGAATCGGGAATTGAAGCTGAATGGGTGAATGACATAGAACTGGAACTGTACAGGAAAGCTGCAATAAACGCAGTGATAAACCCCATAACATCCCTATTCGGCGTGAAGAATGGACAGCTACCGCGTGTTAAAGAGCTGTGGAGCATAGCTTCGGCTACCATCAATGAGCTCGAAGAACTATTTTCGAGAATGGGTTACAGACTGGAAGTTGAGAAGAACGTTTTGGAGACCTGCAAGGTTACTGCCGACAATGATAGCAGCATGCTTCAGGACATACGACAGGGAAAGCGGACCGAGATTGATTCAATAACGGGAGAACTGATCTCGCTTGGCCTGAAGAATGGAGTTGATATGAAGACCAACGTCTTCCTTTACGATTCCATAAAATTTCTGCAGTCCCACCAGAGCACCAAGAACAATAATTTCTAAATGTACCGCAGCTCAGTGACTTCCAACTCTCACAGGATACTTGTCATTAAGGCAACCGAGGCAGAGATTTTCTTTTCCTAGGCTAGTAGCCTCAATAAGTCCTTCCAGGGAAATGTAGCGAAGACTGTCAGCACCTAGTTTTGCATTTATTTCCTTGAGGCTCCGATTTGCGGCAATGAACTGGTCCTTTGTTTTCATGTCTATTCCGAGGTAACAGGGAAAGCGCACGGGTGGACACGCTATCCTCAGATGGACCTCTTTCGCACCGTATTTCTTCAGCATCTTTACGATCTTTCTGGTGGTGTTCCCTCTTATGATACTGTCGTCGACCAGGACCACTTTTTTTCCCGCTATCAGCTGTTTTATCGGATTCAGTTTTATGTCGAGCTCACTTTCCCTACCTGCCTGCTCTGGCATGATAAAAGTTCTGTCCACGTATCTGTTCTTGATTAGTCCTTCCGTGAGTGGTATACCTGATTCTTCGGCATATCCCTGCGCGTGGGTTCTTGCAGAGTCAGGAACCGCAACCACGCAGTCGGCTCCCCTTACTGGACTCTCCCGAGCGAGAATCCTCCCGAGTTCCATCCTTGTCTCGAATACACTCCTTCCATCAACCACGCTGTCAGGTCGTGCAAAGTAAACGTACTCAAACATGCAATGAGCGGTCTTCGAAGATTCATTGTAAACGAAGGAATCGATTTCATTCTTCTTGATTTCCACTATTTCTCCGGGGCGGACATCCCTTATCATCTTTCCGTTGAGCTGATCGAACACCACGCTCTCTGATGCAGCACCGTAACCAAATTCTGTCGTCCCAACTACCAGGGGCCTGATTCCATTTGGGTCACGTGCAACGAAAACACGCTGATTGATCATTAAGTTTAAAGAGTATGCTCCAACCAATTTTTTGAATGTGTTCTTCATTGAGAGAACAGGATCAGACGTTTTGGAGAGTTCAATCGAGAGCAATTTCATCACGACTTCTGTATCAGAATTAGTTGCAAAGGAGTACCCCTTGCTTTCAAGCGACCTTTTGAGTTGTGGAGCATTGACTATCTCACCGTTGTGTCCGATAGCTATCTCAAACTTTCCGATGTTTGCGTACAGGGGCTGGGCATTCTCGAGCGTGGAAGAGCCTGCCGTGCTGTACCTGATGTGCCCTATACCTATACCAGTATCTTTCTCTATCTTCACGCCTGAAAAAACTTCGTTGACAAGACCCATTCCCTTATAGTTCTTGAGGACTTTTCCGGTGTTTATAGAAATTCCAGAAGATTCCTGTCCCCTGTGTTGGATTATCCTCAGTGACTGTACTAATCTGTAACCGACCGGGATGCTCTCCGCAAGAGCTACAATCCCGCAGGATTCACCTAGACTTCGCCCAGTTATAACTTCTGATCCGTGAGTCTGGATATCCACAGTGAGCGCACCTTTTATGCGTTACGTTGTAAGAATGCTGGCCACATCTTCTACACTTTATATGGACTTTTATCCTGTTTCTCCTTCCCATTGAAGGGGTTCCTCTCATCTTATATCGCCTCCGAAGGTGAAATGTAGACTACTACGTCTCCTCTGACTATCATTATGGGGAATGTCCCCCTGCTCTTGTTTTCCACTACCTCCTCGGCATTCTTGATGACAAGGTTGAGGTGTTGGTCATAACCATCCAGCAGTCCCCTATACTCTCTGTTCCACTTAACCTTGACCAGTACGTACTGGTTCAGGCTATTTCCTAGAACGTTAAGAGGACGTAGCTTGCCTTCCATGGAACCAGATTGTTACCTAATATATAATAGTGATTAGTTTGGCGTCGGGCTGATAGTGTTGGTAGTACTGTGGGAAAGCCAATATTCGTCACCTTGATTGAACCACTCGTTCATTGGTGATATTTTTTCTCCGATCTGTAGTTCAACAAACCATCTGGGTTAAGAAGACGTTATTTTGATTGGAGAACTTGATTTAAAGTGAGAGAAGAAAGCGTGCAAATCCCAACGGCAAAGAAACTAATAAGGCGGGAGGAACTAGACGCTCTTCTTAAAATCAAGACTTTCCCAAAGATTGCCGTGGTTGGTTGTGTGATAAGTCTGGTCTTATTCCTGGACCTAATCCTTTTGTAAGGTCTGATCTGAGAGGCGAATATGCAGCCAACCACAGATAGCTTTTCTGATACCTGGCCTAATCATTATGGCTGTCCTCTTCGCTGTATATATCGTTGTTCAGCTGTTATCCTTGCTGTATCTAAGGTCCGGATATGGACTGCTCAAGGTGGACCTTAGAAACTTTCAGAACACCGTATGACGGAGTTATTCTATACTTCGCAGGTACCATCATCGAAGCCATTTTTGGAATCGTGATCATGGGCTCCGAGTGCCGTTTCTTCCTCCGCTTGACAGATAGGTACGACCATTTGTTGTGGTTGATCGTATTCTTGGCACAATGTTGACTTTCATTGGACCTGTTCTGAGACTAACTATGGGCTCATTTCGCCTGAAGTCTAATTTTGGAAGGTCCACATTCGGTCACGCGGGGATTTTGTTCATTTTAGGATTGATCTTTCCTCTCTTCAACATCATTGGTGCAATACTGCTCTACCGGAGGATTAGTTCTCTTTCCTTAAAGGGTGAAACTATAGAATTTGCGAGTTGAGAAATTAATCCGGTTTCAACTATTACTCTTCGCTAAGTCTCCAATTTTGATAAGGTTAAAGTATAAGTAAGGTTATTTTGCATTCATGGAGGTTTCACCGACGAATCAGATTTTGGGCGTTATCCTTTTCAGCGCCATTTCTCCTGAATACACCATAAGGTCTATAGTATTCACTGAAACAGAGGTTCTTCAGATTCCCATTTCGAAGATGAGTGAATTGGCTACCAGAGCTAGCGGGCTTCCCGTTATAGCTGCCTGGCTGCTGGAAGCAGTCAACCCTGCCATTTTCTCGGGGCTCGGGGGGCTAGCCGGAATCAAAATGTGGTCAAATCTGAAAAAGAAGACCGAAAATATTTCTCACGTAAAGATTGAGAAAGGACCGCTTCCCGAGGAATTTGTAGATGCTGCAAAATCTCGACTTCGGTACGAGGACATTAAGAAGGTGAAAATTTCAAAAGTCATGATGTCCACCGACTATGTTCTGAACCTTGCTGCTGGTTTTTTGCACACGGAAAACATAGTATTCCAAGAAAAAGCAATGCGGGATGTCACTGCACTTTTGAATGCAACCCCGCTAGTATCGAAAATGTAGGTAAAAGAGCTGCAGGATAGAGGTAAGAGGTATTCAATAAATAAACCAAATTTAGCTGCAGTTTGCCATTCCAACACATTTTTAGACTGCCAAATATATAGTTCCGATGGCAAAAGTCGGACTAATAGGCGGTTCGGTTACTGGAAAGTTACTAGAAAATGCCGAAGTCGTCAAACTCAACACCCCGTATGGAGAAATGTCTTCGCCGATAGAACTCGGAAAGATAGGGGGACAAGAGGTTGCAGTACTTTATAGGCACGGAAAGGAACACAAGATACCGCCGCACAAAATAAACTTCAGGGCCAATATATATGGGCTTAAGGAAGTTGGAGTGGAAAGAATAATAGGAGTTTCTGCAGTTGGATCGCTTCAGAAAGATATCGAACCGGGAGCGATTGCTCTGCCGGATCAGTTTTTTGATTACACCAAGGGTAGGGATTATACCTTTTTCGATGGACCGGAAGTTGTACACATCTCGATGGCAGATCCATTCTGTCCCGAGCTCTTGGATACATTCCACAAGAGTCTAATCGATCTAAGGATCAAGTCAAAGAAGGGTGGAACATATGTCTGCATTGAGGGCCCAAGGTTCTCCACAAGATCTGAGAGCAAGTTTTTCAGAGGGGTGGGGGACATCATAGGAATGACACTCGTGCCGGAGATCAACCTGGCAAGGGAGAAGGAGATGTGTTACTTGACACTTGCAACTGTGACGGACTATGACGTCTGGGCCGATATACCAGTAAATTCAAAGGAAGTAATTAGAGTTATGAAAGAAAACGAAGAAAATATAAAGAAAGTATTGACAAACGCTATACCAAGAATATCTGCAGGAAGAACTTGCAAATGTGGTCTTCACCTTAAGGAGGCCGGACTATGAAAGCTAGGTTTTTGGGAGGGGGAGACGAGGTTGGCAGATTGGGAATGGTCCTCTCGACTGACAGATACAAATTCCTCTTTGATTACGGAATGAATCCCACAAAACCTCCAACTTTCCCGATGCTTGCACCAAAAGTAGATGGGGTATTCGTGACACATTCACACCTTGATCACGTAGGAATGTTACCTTGGCTGAACAAGAATGGAGGGGCCAATGTCTATGCAACACCGCCGACACTCTCGGTTGTACCCATTCTTCTCTACGACTCGGTCAAGATAGCAAACCTGGAAGGGAATAGTCTTCCCTTCGAAGAATTTGATGTAGATAGCATAATAGAAACATTCACGCCTCTGAACTATGGTGAGACGATGGAGTTCAAGGACCAGGACATTACTTCTCATTCTACCGGTCACCTCGTAGGAAGCGCTATGTACCGCGTCCAGAATGAGAGCAGCATAGTTTTCACGGGCGATATCCAGAGCATAGACACCCACCTGACTTTCGGGATCAAACCGATCAGCACCGATGTGCTGGTCGTTGAAAGTACATATGCGGGCAAGGAGCATCCTCCAAGACCAAGCGTCGAAGAGAATTTCCTGTCCTCGATTCAGAAAGTGGTAGAGGGCGATGGAGTAGCTGTGGTGCCATCCTTCGCAATCGGCCGCTCTCAGGAGTTATTGATGGTTCTTGAAAACACAGACTATGAAATTTGGATCGATGGAATGGGCAGGACTGTTTCCAATGTCCTACTCAGTTTCCCGAAGTACATAAAGAACTACCAAAGATACAAGAAAATGCTTAGGAGGGTAAGATT
>JAMCQR010000053.1 GCA_023379555.1 Thermoplasmatota archaeon
CTATTTCATATTCATATCGGCTGCCCTCCTGATGCTTACAAACATTTACCTTCACAGGCCGAGAAAAATGAGAATACCGGAAGTGAACAAGTTATCGATGCTCCTCCTGTTCATCTCTATACTGGCTGTGGAGTTCGCAATTATCTATACAGGTATGATTTACAATCTTGCCGTTTTCGGGTTCAGTTCGTTCCTTACTCTATTCTCAGGGTTCCTGCTAGGACAGTTGTTGAAAATAAACTGGAGGATGCCTGTCTACATCGTTATCCTGCCATTCGTGGTACAGACTGTCATGTTCGCTCCTTCGTTTATAAGGGAGGCACTGACTTCTCCAAGTGTGTTCGAGCTTTATACCATCGCTGGTATGATCGCTGGCCTCCTGATCTCACTTTCGTTCAGAAACAGAAACGTTCTTTCCAAGATTACCATCTTCGAGTTCGTGTTCTCCATGGAAACAATGATCGCTGCTGTACTTCTCTTCCTCTCTATTTTTTCTGTTTCCATTTTCACGGGTTATTCGGAAATTGCAGTCGTAGACTTTTCGGTATTCATTCTTATTGTGAGCCTGCCTTTGATGTGGTTTTCAAACATCTATCTACTCAGTGCGAGGACTTTTGGAGCCTAACCTGTCCTTGACGACATTTCTGATATCGTAGAAGTGGATATTGTCATAGGGACAGGCTTCAATACAAGACCCAGCACCGACGCACTTCTGGCTCTTGAAGTATCCATTCTTAATGAACTGTGCAGGGAGATCGCCAAGACCAACTTCACACGCAGTCACGCAATCTTTGGTCGGGCACTTAAGGCACACATTCGGGTCTACTGCCTTTATCTTGAATAACCCAAGTTTGCTGAAGAACCCGACGAAGGTTCCAGTAGTGCACCAGCCATATCTCCTGCAGGGGCTCATGCCAACGAACGGAATTGATATGAAGAAAATGTACCACAGCATGTTCCATATTAGTAAAGAATAGAGAATTGCTGGATCGAAGGGAAGGTTGATCAGGTGGATTGAGATTGCAAAACTCGCTAAGGCGGACCCAAGCATGAACAACCAGCTACCTGCTGCTACCTTTTGGATCAATGGAGAATACTTGCTACCGATATTCTTCTTGCTTGTTCTCGATTTGTAATTCAGAGAGATCATTTCTTGACCCAAGGTTCCCCCGTACATCACCGCTGATGGACACAGTGTTCCACAGTAGGACCTTCTTCCGAACAGTAGTGCAAGTATAGCATAGACCAGATAAGAAAGTAGTAGAGGTAGTATCAGGGCCCCTCTGACAGATCCAAGTGCACCTACATTAGCCCAGAGCGGTAAATTTCTCCACCCAAGTATGTAACTTGGCCCATAGAGAGTGTAAGTGAAATATGCGATAAGGGCAAATGAAAGATTTATCCTCTTTTCCAACCATTTGATTCTCTTCATCCTGAAGACTACCAGAGCACCCATCTCTAACCCCATCAGCAGGAGGAACATCGGTGAAGCAGCAACAATACCGATGAATGGAATTATGGACAGGTAAGCGCCACCTGTGAAGTGGAATCCCACTGCATAGGTGATAAGATTTGACAGCGATCCTAGTCCATTCCCACTTGTTGAGAACCAGCCAGCGGATATGTCTAGTGGAATGCTCATGATCAACTCGGCGACAAACGTTCCAGAGAGCAAAAAAAATAACCAGTACCTCCTCTCAATCCATCCCTTTATCCTCTTGGTCCCTCTACCGCTGAAAACGTAGAAGAAGTAAAGACCCATACCAAGGAGAACAGAAAGTGCGTATGGGAGCCAATAAATTTCATTCTTCTGTCCAAGTGCATAAAAGAGGAAAAAACCAACAGAATTCAGGACATAAACGACGATGGATATGTCTATCATTCTCTTCTTTTCTGATGTTATTCCGTTTTTTGAGTTTGAAACCTCTTCTAGAATTAGTATCATCCCTGCGACCATTATCAGAGCATTTGCTACAAGGAGTTCAACGTGAAAAGTGGAGAATAGCGCGGGCGACAGAACATCCATTGCTGCCAGGGCAACTAGCAAATATCGAATTGTCCCCTTTATCTTGAAGAAAAGTATGGAGGCCACCATTTCGACTTCCATCGGCAACACGAAGTAGAAAGAATTGATTGTCTGTGGGAGCTCAATTAGAATATTGGCGTTCAGTCTGAACCCCAAGAGTTTCAAGACAAAGAACGTCATCAGAATCTCATTCAATACGAAGAGTATGGGCAGTAGAAGTCTATTAACATCCGCCCGTGCCTTCCATTCCATAGAGTAAAAATAGAAGAGAACAACCAGGAAAGAAATCATTGGAACCATGATGATGTTTATTGCGATTATTGAGTTCAGGAATCCATGGGGTTCACTCAAATACCAGCTTAGACCTATGAACATGCTGGCCATCATCAGCAGCACAAAATAGAACAGGTACCGAACTTTTTTTGATGCTTTGCCAGTTGAAAAATAGTATTCAACGTAGATGATAATGCAAATCATCAGCGCAATCGTCGAGTATGCTGCAATTTCTACGGCAAACACTACCTTCACGACTTAACGACCTATAAAAGATTTCTGTCTTGAGAATCCAGAGATGTTGTTCAATTTCCTCAAGATTGAGATTAAAGTTTCTGTGAACACTCCTGTTCAATCTATCAAGTTAGAAGAAGGTTATGCGGATCTAGATACGGTTCTTGACGTTGCTATAGGACTCAATTTTGAGGAGATTTATTCCTGCGAGGTTCTTGGTCTCATTGAAGTACCGTACCAGGAAATGCTTCACCAGGAATGTGGGCAATATCATCATCGAGTGAACTTCACCCCTCCCCCTCTTTTCAAAGTACCCGACCACTGGGATTCGATCCCTCAAAACGGAAAGAAGCAATGGCATTATTGGAGCATTTGAAACATCCATTCGGCTGACTTCCCCTGTCCCATCTAGACTGTAAGAGACTGCCCCTTTCGGATCAACAATCCCCTTCCACTCCAGAATGCGGTCACTGTCCCTCTCGTCCACATAACTGAATTCCACAACAGTCATTGGGGATCTAGTTTCCATCTCTTCATATTTAGCCCTGAGCCCTTCGGATTCCTCCATCTTAACTATTTTGATGTCTTCGTTTATTGAAACGAGAAGCCTTACGAGTTCACCCACTCTCTGAATGTCTGACTTATGAAATCTAAAGTCCATCATCACATTCCCTTTCTGCGAGAATAATCCACCCAGCACAATTGTAGGAATGGAAGATATGTTCTTCCGAATGGGCACCAGCTCTGGCACTTCTACTCTCTGCTCAAGTAATACAAAATTTCCAAAGTGTATAGGATTGAAGTACTTGTAAATCTCATAATAATTTCTTAAAGATTCCTTTACAAAGAAGTCGTAGTAAAGTTCTTTTGCACTAAAATGCAAATCCATAGGTACTTGTTCATTCTCATCAGAGAAAGGCGGTCCAGACGTGCCCAGTGGAATCGAGAGATAAAGAGCCATTTCCAACCCCCGATCTATGGTGTTTAACATTCAATCAGAAAGGATTCAGTTTTATATAATACGTTCTCTCTTTCGACAGGGAATTCATCAGGTTGGAAGAAGGGTCGTAGCTATTCCGGGAAAATGTGCAAGCAGTGGAAACAGAGCCCAGATCACGTAGTGCAGTGTCACTGCAGGCAAGAAATTCTTCGAGAATTTTGTGAGGAGCCCGTAAACCATCCCCATCCCCAGAACCGAGGTCAATAGAAGAAGGTTGAAGGGGAAAGGATAAGCTGCTCCGTGGTCTGCGATAGCGTATTTCGAATAATAGACCATGTAAATCAGAGCTTGTAAGAAAAGCGCAAAATAGGGAGACATATTCCGAAACAAGAGTCTTTGAATCAAATATCTAAAATTGAATTCTTCTATTGTCACGGGCGTCAGGAATATTATTGGCAAGAATTTGGCCCAGCTAGGGTCCGTGATGTAATAAAAGATTATCAACAACAAGAAAGCAGAAACAAGGATGGAGAATTGAACTATTGAAGTTTTGAAATCTTGATGCACTTCATTTCTGAAAAATACCAAACTCAGTGGTATTGAAAAGAGGCCTGCGGCTATGCTGATATAGTTCGCAAATTCGTTGTTAGAAAGAATGAACAAAAATCCAGCTATGAAAAAGATTAGGAAATCTGCGCCTAGCAAGGATTTTTTTATCCATTCCATATTACAATATATTATCCCTAAAATTTATAGGTTTACTAAAAAGGTTAAAATAGTATACTTGAATTTGACAGCGGATGAATGAGGGGATCGATGAACCGAAGAGAAATTTTCTCAAGTTAATGGTCACTGCGTCGATCGTAGCCAGCGCCGGCTTATCTCTGGGAGTTGTTTTAAAGTCATTGACTCCGCCGCAAGCGGGTATAACTAATTTTCCAAATCTGAAACTGGTAGATTCTAATGGGAATCCACTACTCGCTTCAAGCTTAAGTGTTAACAACCCCAGTGCCCTTCAATTCAACTATCCGCTTCAGGGCACGCCAAACAATATAATTAATGTGGGTGATGCGAGTGGGGCTCCTATCAAAATCAGCGCCACTCAGGTCACAGTTCCTGCCGACGGCAGCAAGTATACTTCATATGCTGGAGTAGGGAAAGATGGATCGATTGTCGCTTATAGTGCCATTTGCCAACATCTCGGTTGTGTTTTCCCCGAGCTCAGATTCTATCCAAACGGTGTTGAGAGCATAACTGTAGGGAGCAATTCCTATACTGGGGTATTTCACTGCCTGTGCCACGGCAGTACCTATGATCCTGCAAGCGGTGCCTCCGTATTGACTGGCCCGACAACACACCCCCTGCCAATGGTCAAGTTGGTTTGGGACTCAAGTACAGATGAACTATCGGTATCAAACATGGTTGGACCGACAATTTACGGAAGGACTTCGGATCTACAGGGTGAGACTGCCATAAGCGGAACAACTACTGAAGTTACAAATCTTGGGAATCCCTTTACGGTGGTATGAGGAGTTCAAATGACATCGATAAAAGAAAGAATAAATCGTGTTAGAAAGAATGTAAAAAGTCCAACAGACTGGTTGATGGACAGAACTCACATTGATAGACTCCCCCTAAGGAAAACGCCCGACTACATGCGAACATGGGGAGGGAAATGGTACTGGACTGGTGCACTGATCACTATCGCGTTTGCCTACGAAGTTCTGACGGGACTGGTTCTTCTCCTCTACTACAATCCGGCAGACCCATACGTTTCCACACAGTACGTACTAACCACTGTACCGTTCGGTAAACTCATTCTTGGTACCCATCTGTATGGGGCCTATGCAATGATTGTTCTTGTTTACGTCCACATGTACCGGAACTATTTCGTTGGAGCGTATAAAAAACCAAGGGAATTGCAGTGGATTATTGGAGTGCTTCTGCTTGCTCTCACAATAGGTGCTGGATATTTCGGATATTCGCTCACGGGAGATGTCCTTTCCGTCGATGCCCAGGACGTTGGTAGAGGAATAGCGTCCCTTATTCCAGTGTTAGGACCTTGGCTCGCGTCTATTGGATTTGGAAATGGTACAACTACCAGCTTGTTTTCGAAGTTCTTGGGGTACCACATCATCATGGCAGCTTTGATTGCACTTCTATTTGGATACCATTTCTACCTTGCAGAAGCGAATACTATGCTTCCATCTTCTAAGGCAAGCAAGTATAAGGTCCCAGCCACAACTCCGGAAACACACGACATGAAGCCATGGTATCCATCTAACTTCCTTTATCTGATCGAACTCGGTCTGTTTACAATGGGTTTCATTATACTGATCCCGAGTTTTGTGGGACTGTTCCCCAATGCTCCGATCCTCATATCCCCTTATCCTGGCCCTTCACCAACAAGTGCCTTGGCCGCTCTGATACCTCCTTATCCCCCATGGTTCCTGCTTTTCTTGTACAAAGCACTGGACTTTGGAATGTTTCAGAACGTGATGGGTCCCCTCACGGCTTCTGTAATATTCGGGCTCTTGCCATTGATCTACTTCCTCTTGATCCCCTTCCTAGATAGAGGGAATTCTCTTCATCCTCTTCACAGACCGATCACGACTTCGCTGGGGATAATAAGTATCGTCTACATGATAATATTCAGCATCTGGGGTGCGTTTTCACCGGGAGTTATCATACAACCGCTGGTAGTAGCGGAGGTTCTTCTTCCACCCCTTATAGTCACATTCGGGACCGTGATGGGAATTTCAAGACTATGGAAGAAAGGCAAATTGAAGATAGGAAACAAGTCATCTACCACATCTTTTCTGATATTCATTCTAGGGTTGGTGGTGACGGTGATTCTCACTGGTTATTCGTTTTCATACTTCGTGGCGCACACGTCTTTACTGTCTCTCGGCAAGTTGATTCTTACTGGAGGAGCCACAAGCTTTTTGGCTGTCGGTACTGCGAGAACCAGCTCCCAGCTTCCGGACCAGAAATTCAAGAAGATACCGACCGGAGCCTACATAGCGATCGCGCTGTTGACTCTCATGTGTTGGGTGCTGCTCGGGATCTCATTAAAACTGAACCCAGTCACACAGGCGATGACGGTTGGAATGGCGCTCGGCACCGTTTTGATCTTCTCGGGGATTGTGCTTGCAATATACAGACGAGTCATATTTGGTGAGTAGCTACCAAGTGAATCATTCTTAATTTTTGAAATTTTATTATAGAAAATCATTTAGATTGCAATTCTCATAGCCTTCCATGGATTATTTCTCCAAATCCTTTAAGGGAAAAGTTGGAGTGGTCTCCGGCGCAGGGCAGGGACAGGGAAAAGCTGTCGTCAAGCTGCTTCTTGAAAGTGGTGCAAAAGTAGTGGCCTTTTCTAGAAGCGGTAACAAGCCTGATCTAAAGCACGATAACCTTCGCATATTGAAGGGGGATTCTTCTGATGTGGCATCGCTTAAAGTAGTCAGAGATTCCATAGGTAAGGAATTTGGCACTCTCGATTTTCTTTATAACAACCAGGGGTTATTTGCACTTCACAGCACGGAATTTAACGGGGATACAGCAGTCGAATTCTACAAAGGGAACGTTGTTTCTTCCATCAACACCATAGAAACTTTTTATCCACTGATGAACAAGGGGGGAAGCATAGTGAATGTGGGAGCTTCACCGGTATTGTATCACCGCAGTTCCCTGGAATATGCAGTTTCGAAGAGTGCTGTCGTGGAGATGACAAAAAAGATGGCCTCCATTCTGAGGCCTAAGAACATTCGTGTAAACGCTCTGATGCCGGGAAGCGTCGATTCATCGAAAGAAATAGAAGAAATTGCCCCTTTCAACTTCAAAAAACTTGACGGAAAGAAGGAAGTTACCACACTCGAGATCGCCTATACCGCTCTTTTCCTGCTAAGCGATCTATCGTATGGGATAAACGGGCAAGCTATAAACGTCGACGCGGCAGTCCGACTCTGAGAAGAAATCCACTTGATTTATAGTAAATCGGTCCAAACCAAGATTCTTGGAATATAACCAAAAGAGCTTTAATTTAGACTTACTATAACTTCTATATGGCCCTTAATAATGCAGATGACTCTTTCTATCAAGAAATCTACTCAATGGTAAAGAAACACCCAGCAACGAACAACGATTTTATTGATAGGTTTTCCAAAGGAGAGATTACTTATGAGGAGTTTGAGAACTTCTCGATAGAATTTTACCACTTTACCAGGGAATGGGTTTCCATCCTGTCGGTTCTGCTCGTTAATACACCGAACGAAAATGATGCAGAGTCCCTGACAAGGATTCTAGTATCAGAGCTTGGGGATATGGACCCTGCAAAGAGGCACGAACTACTTTACAGGAAGTACCTGAGGAGTATAGGGATGTCGCCAGAAGAACTGATTTTCCGCGAGCAGTTACCCTCCACCAAACAGTGGCTGGATAAGATGAGGGAATACTTTGCGAGTGATTATTTCACCGCGCTTGGAGCAGAATACGGACTTGAGAACATGGCCATTCCGATGTGGGATAAGCTGCTTCCGGGTCTCGAGAAAGCAAAACAGAAGTTTCCAATGTTGAAATCCATGGACATCGAATATTTCACTTTTCACAGGGAACTTGAAGAACATCACGAAGAAGAAATGGCGAATGTTCTGGGAGAACACATAAACGACAAAGTGGCCAAAGACAGGTTCAAAAAGGGGGCTTCTGGAATGCTTGATTATGAGAAGGAATTCTGGGACGGTCTAGCAGTAAAGGCGTAACTCATCTCCCTCTTATGTTATTCTTGGTTACTGCACTTGTTCGTCTACGATCTAATTAATGAGTTGTTAAATATCCGTACTTACTGAAGGAACAAATGACTGAGACAGTGATTTCCGTATCTAATCTAGTCAAAAGTTATTCAGATCTAAACGCAGTCGATGATATTTCGTTTTCGATCAACAAAGGAGAAGTATTCAGCATTCTGGGACCAAACGGTGCAGGGAAGACCACTACAGTTGAAATTCTAGAGGGAGTGAGAAATAGAACCTCCGGCGACGTGCGTGTACTGGAGCAGGATCCCGAGCGGAGTAAATCGTTAATATACAAGCTAGGCATCTTACCTCAAGATTTTTCCTTTATCTACAACAGCACTCCGGAAGAGGCACTAAACTTTTACAAGGGGACTTTGAGGGCATCTACCGACCTTGATGAAATCCTCGCAATGGTTGATCTCTCAGATAAAGGTTCTACCCCATTTCAAAAGATGTCTGGGGGTCAGAAACAAAAACTTGGTCTTGCGCTTTCAATGGTTAATGACCCGGAAATATTGTTCCTCGATGAACCTACATCGGGACTAGACCCAAGGGCAAGAAGGAACATCTGGAATGTTATCAAAACATTGAAGGCAAAGGGGAAGAGCATTCTCCTGACTACTCACTATCTGGAGGAAGCAGAACTGTTGGCAGATAGAGTGGCCATAATGAACAAGGGCAAGATCATAGATTCCGGTACACCGATGGAAATAATAGAAAGACATCACGAGGACGACAGACTCATCATTAGAGGAGATGGAGAAGTTTCAGCACTTCTGACTACCGGAGGATACAAATTCGAACGCGAAGGAGCGTACATCAAAGTAAATCTGAAGAGCATCAAAGATGCAACTCAGATAATCAACTATCTTTATGAAAGAAAAGCCAAATTTGAAGACTTCACTTTAAAGAGGGAGAGTCTTGAAGACGTATTTGTAAGAATGGTCGGGGAGATAGAGGAAGATGAAGCCGAGTAGAATTAGCGCTTATTTCGTACTGCACGCAAAGTCGTACATGAGATCGAGGTCTGCCATCTTCTTTCAGATTGCATTCCCGGTGATACTCATATTGCTATTCGGTGCAATATTTTCTGGTTCTTCTTATTCCCCATCCACGCTCATTGTCCAAAACGAGAGTCCTTCTGCAATATCGTGGGAAGTTGTTGATGCGATTAACTCATCTGGACTCTTTAAGGTCCAAGTGATCGGTGCAAACCAGAATCTATCTGATTACATCAATTCTCATTCCATTCAGGCTGCGCTTTTGATTCCTTCAAACTTTACAACAAATTATGCTTATGGATATGGACTCTTAATTCTTAAGGGGCATACCAACCCAACTGTGGCTAGCGCGGATTATCAGACCATCAATGGGATCCTTACCCAGATAAATTTCAAGGCTAGTAATGCCTCTGAAAAACTGGTTCTCTCTTCCCAAGTTGCACTCGGAAACTCGGGAAAGACCATAAATTTCTACGTACCTGGTTTGATTGGATTTACCGTGTTGAGCACGATGTTCAACATGGTTTACACAGTTCCTAACTATAGGAAAGAGAGACTCTTCAGACAGCTCTCTTTCAGCGGCTTGACTAAGTCAGAGTGGATAACAGCCAACATGCTGTTTTCCTTCCTTATGCTCGTGCTTTCTGATGTCGTACTGGTTGCGATAGGCATATTCGTTTTCGGTGCTTCCCTAACGTTAAACATCGAGACTATCTTAGCATCTGCTTTGATAATTTTCGGCGGTTTGGTCTTTTTCACCAGTGTCGGCATCCTAGCGGGGCTGGTCTCTGATAACGAAGAAACAGTATCAGTAGTTGGGAACCTTGTGATGTTTCCAATGATGTTTCTGTCGGGGGTCTTCTTTCCATTGAACTTCGCCCCAGCTTACCTGGTTACAATATCAAAATTCCTGCCGCTCACATACTTCATAAACTCTTTGATTTCTGTACTGGACTACGGAAACATATCAACCGTCACAATCCAGATAATTTGGTTGCTCCTTGGTTCAGCTATCCTGTTTGCAGTTGCGGTAAAACTATTCAGCTGGAAGCAAAAGTGAGAAGGACATCTGGAAAAACTCTATTCGTAGAGGAATATTACTGCTGCTTCAGTTTAGGATTTGCGTTTTCACCCTGAATAGAAGTGTTGGCGGCACTGCTTACTGCGCTGTTTGCATACTTCCTTGAGATCGCAGTAAAACTGAGTGAACCTGCAAGAATTGCAAGAATAACCGTATAAAATATGATGTTTCCAAATGAACTGAAGATTGCTGGATTTGAAGTGAGGACTATGCCTAGAAGGACAATGACAGTTGGGCCCCTGTGAACAAAGGTTGCCACTAACATACTGTCGCTGCCAAACCACTTTGTAACCCCATTAATCGCGTAGACCTCAAAAAACCGAATTACTACAAGGGCTGCGACAAATATCAGTGCAAAAAAGAGGGCGTGAAAGTCAAATATATTGACTAGGATTCCTGTATAGACATAAAAGATAGTCAGTAAAATGAAAGTAATCTCTTGGTTGAAATAATCAAGTTGCGCCGTATCAACTATTCCGGACAACTTAATAATCTTGGATATAGGTCCTGAGTTAGCAATAATTATGGAGAAAACGAAAGCAGCAAGAATTGGAGAGGCACCTATGTAGTCAGACACACCCCAGATGCCCAATAGAACTGCAATGGTCGCTATGTAATAGTGAGGCGCAGATGCCTGTTTCAAGATGATCAACCAGATAATTCCTAAGACTCCTCCTAGGACTATCGCTTCGGACACGCTTCCAAAGAGATAGCTCGCTATTCCAACCACCCCGACCAAGGAGCTTTGCTGATCTATAATGCTCAAAAGAAGAAGGGCACCGATAACATTCAACACCGAGTTGAATATGGTTTCAACCTCTATTGAGTGTCTCATCTCCTCGTTGATTTTTATTCGGTTCAACAGAGGGATGATGAAAGGAGCAGCTGCTTCGCTCAGAATTGTCGAAATCAGTAGTGAAATTAGTAGCGGTAATTTAAAAACAAAATACAACAAGGGAGTCAATAGCCCAATAACAAATAATAAATCAGCAACTGCGATCCAAATACCCTTTGACAATGCATGACCAAATTTCTGAAGATCCAGCTTGAGAAGTCCACCAAATACAATAAGTATCAAGGCGATTGTACCGACAAAGCCGAGAAGTTGCCTCAATAGAGATATGTAGACTCCGGGAATGATACCAGAATAGTGGATCAGAATACCGATCAGCAATAAGAGCAGCATGTCGGGTATTCTCTTTTTTCGAAACGCTATTTCTCCTACAAAACCGAGTAACATAATTCCTGCGAGTAATAGCAGTAGTTCGTCGGTTCTAGGATACATTGCTCTCTAAAGAACTCCTAATCAGTTATAACATTTTGTATTGGTATCTTGCAAATACCAGACTACCGTACATCATTCTTATTTATATAATAAGCGAGAATATTTCAGATGACGCAGGATCTGCACTACTCTTTGATGCTCCTGGCAAAATTCTTTATGATGAATATCAGGTTAACTACCACGATCACAGACCCAACAATATTGAGTGAACCGAAGGATGGTATGATGAGAGTTAATTTCTCTATAAATGGGATGTAGATGCCTAGTATTGTAAAGGTGAGGATCAGAAACAACAGAATTGGAAGTACATTTCCCTTAGAAACTTTGTTCTCTCGCTTGGCAGCGTGTTTTGCGAAGTAGAACGAAGCAGAAAGTATAGCCAATGGTAGGTACAACAAAAAGGAAAGTATGACTATTAGAAATGGAAGTCCAAAAACAGTGAGAGACCTAAAATTGAATGCGAGAAACAATACAATGGATGGAACTATGACACCCAAGTCCACTATGGTGATTATAGATATCGCTTCGCTGTAACTCTTGACGGATAACCTTTGGCTTATAACACTATTGCTCAATCCGTCAGACAATATATTCGCCATTGCAATTAATAACATAGAATAGTAGTATAAATAATTGTCTGCTTATTGTCATACAAACGTCAGAGTTATACGTCTTTAATTCTGTTATCGGATTCGGTTTAGATTAAGGTCTTAGTTGTCACAATTGGTCCATTTTCCAAGAAAATACAAGTCAAACTTGCTGTCGACGAATTTTCACACAACTTTTATTTTGAATCATACAATACTTGAAAATGGAATTTCAAAAGTTCTCTGAAAGTTATTCCGGTAAGGTAAGTGCAATCATTGCACCCGTTTTCGAAGATTTTACTCCGGCTGATACTCTGAATTTTACTAGGGAGAGTTCTGCCTTGGCCAATGCAAAGAAGTCTGGATTTTCTGGAAAAATTGGGGATACTTTTGATATCTTCGATAATAAGCTCGGTAAGAGAATTATTCTTATCGGACTGGGAAAGAAGGGAGCAATTGATAAAGAAGTGCTTCGCCGATCCTATTCTTCTGCATTCAACGCAGTCAAATCTACTCCTAAGGGAGTGATACAAGTCATCCTTCCAAAGGGATCAACTGAAGAGACAAAGGAAGTTATCTTTTCTATCTCTCTCGCTGCTTACGACTTCGACAAGTACCGAAGTGAGAAGAATAAAGCCAAAGTGGACAAAATACTCATAAAAACTAAGTCCAATGAAATGGCAATAAGGGAAGCAATTGCGTTAGCAGATGCAGTGAATTTTACCAGAGACATCGCCAACCTACCTCCTTCCGTTGGAACTCCTTCCTTTTTTGAGAAGACTGCACGGAAACTTGAAGGCGTAACTACCAAGTCTTTTGTAAGGGAGGACTTCATCAAGCTTGGCATGGGAGGATTGGAGGGTGTATCTAGAGCTGCAAAGGAGGCAGCCAAACTACTAATCCTTGAGTATGGTCCAAAAGATAAGAAACCAACATTGATCGTGGGCAAGGGAATAACTTTCGACAGCGGTGGGATTTCAATCAAACCTTCAGAAGGAATGGACGAAATGAAATTTGACAAGTGCGGTGCTTCTGCCGTTATTGGGACAATGAAACTCATCTCCGAATTAGGAATCAAGAAACACGTCATCGGTATGACACCTCTGACGGAAAATCTCCCAGGTGGAAATGCGTACAAACCAGGCGACATACTCACCCATTACAATGGAGTGACTTCTGAAGTCTTAACGACTGATGCCGAAGGAAGATTGGTGCTTGCTGATGCTTTGAGTTATGGAACCAAGAATTTCAAACCATCGGAAGTGATAGATCTTGCGACTCTCACCGGGGCTTGTGTCGTCGCACTGGGGAATAACTATGCAGGGCTCATGGGCAATAACGAACCTCTAAAGAACAGAATCAAGAAAGCATCAGAGAATTCCTGGGAAAAAGTCTGGGAGTTGCCAATAGATTCTGATTTCCAGGACCAGATAAAGAGCAAGGTCGCAGACATAAAGAATACTGGCGGAAGGGAGGGAGGGGCTGAGACAGCTGGTGCGTTCCTAAGCAGATTTGTGGGAGATACTCCTTGGGTACATCTGGACATAGCTGGAACTGCCTGGACACAGAAGAACAATTCTCACAGATCCTATCTACCTGCGGGAGCGACAGGCTATGGAGTTAGATTGCTCTACGAATTCTTGAAATTGGAGTAAACTACCCATAGGGACTCTCTATAATAAACCTAAATATCCTGTACGATGCAGGACAAGAAAAGAGTATGGTAGGAAATAATTTTAAACAAATTAGTACACGTCTGTTGTCAACATTGCATTGAGCATGCTATGCGTTTCATTGCCATTTTTCGGGAACAAAAATTCTGGATACTCGATTTCTAAAAGGAGTCAAGAACAGGTTTCCTCAAGAACTTTGTACCTTATGTTCCCTGACCTGGAAAGAGTATACTATTATTCCAGTAAGAATCATCAAACTGCCGAGATATAGAGCCTGGGTTCCAAGAGCAAACATTACCACCGCTGAAAGGAAAACCGATAGTATAGGTAGATAAGGAAAGAGGGGACTGTTGAATTTACCCGGCAGGTTTCTCTTCCTGATGATAACCACGGCCACTCCTGTCAACGAATACGAAAATATCACACCGAAATTTGATGCCAGAGCGATATATTGCAGATTCCCAAGAAAGAGAGAGAGTATGGCAAGTGCTCCGATTATTATTACAGCTCTCTTAGGTGAGTCACCTCCTTTTCCTTCTATCCATTTTGGAAAGAGACCATCCTCACTCATCTGCAGAAGTGTTCTTGAGCCTGCAACCACCAGCGAAAGGGTTACGGTGACCGTTGCAATAAGCGCGACAACACTGACCGCCACCGATACAAAAAGTGGGGCCCCGGAGTAGCTAAGGGCACTTACAAGAGGATCCGCAGATACTCCATAGAGTC
>JAMCQR010000054.1 GCA_023379555.1 Thermoplasmatota archaeon
TCCTCAGTTCTTGCTCCATGGTGGTTTCGTAGGGATTCACCATAGAAGTTATATGCCCTTCTACCGTATAAACGTTCCTATTTCTAACTTATTATACGACGCCCCGAACGGGATTTGAACCCGTGTCACGAGCTCGACAGACTCGTATGATAGGCCACTACACTATCGGGGCTTGATTCGCTAATTAACAGACCATACTTAATCCTTTTTATGTCCTGGAAATAGTCTGTCGAGTGCATTCAACTCTCCCTCAAGTACATGTTCAACCCCTTTCTTTGTGAAGATGGACCAGATTCCCTTAAGCCTCAAGTCACCAAGGAGGAGAATCCTGTCCTCCTTAACCTGAAATATCTGGTAACCCCCAAGTGGCCCTTTCCCATATCTGATAATTACAGAGAGGTCATTCCTGTTTTTTTCTATAATCTCAATCTGTTTCTTCTTCCTGAAGGCCAGAACAGATTCTCTTTCATTATCGCCAATCTTTCTCACCGAGATGTGCCCCTTCCATATTGAGGTATCGTCCATGCTCTCAGCAAGTTTTTGCCACGCATCGTTCCGTTGTTCATGTATCTTGAACTCCTTGTATATCTTCACATGTTGGAGATTACTTTCAATATATTTTCGTTTCTCCCATGGAGTCCCTATCGAAACCATGGTCAGAGCCTCCCAGTTCCGGTTCAAAATTCTTAAATTCAAATCTACCTTCCAAGGCAGTGGATGACCTTTTTTCAAAAAATGACCTGAGTTCCATAGGGATTGGCACCTGGCAGCTGGGGTTGAAAGGTTGGGGGAACGATTATGATGAAACTATGGCAATGGACGCTCTGAGACTTGCCTTGAGATCGGGCCTAAATTTCATAGATACTGCTGAGATATACGGCGCTGGAAAGTCTGAGAGTCTCATTGGACAGGTAACAGTTACAGAAGAACGCAGGAAGATTTACATTGCCACGAAGGTGGCAGGTTTCAATGCAACTGCAAGGTCTGTTGAGAATAGTCTGAACGGCAGCCTCAAAAGACTTCAGACAGACTACATAGACCTCTATCAGGTACACTGGGAACCAAGCATATATACTGATCTGGAAGCACTCTTCAGGCAGCTCGAGAAACTTATGAAGGATGGAAGGATCAATCATCTGGGAGTTTCTAATTTTTCGAAGGGAATGCTGGCCAAGGCCTCAGAATACCTAGGAGACGCAAAAATAGAGAGCAATCAGATAAAGTTCAACCTGGTCGAGAGACCTCATACAGACTTATTGAGATACATGGAGGAGCACCGCATAAAGCTGATTGGATGGAGCCCACTGGGCCAGGGATTTCTGACTGGGAAATATGGATCAGGCAAGAGGCCATCAGGATACACCAGGAGGGTCAACAGGCTGTTCAGCAAGAGGAACCTTGCAAGGTGGGAACCTCTTCTGGAGACTCTGCGGAACATTTCCACGGAGAGGGACATTACTCCAACTCAGCTTGTTCTTGCATATGAAAGGGAACTGGGTGTATACCCAATTCCTGGTTTCAAGAACATCAAACAGGTAAATGAAATTGCAGGCTCCCTGAAAGTGGGGTTGACTCAGGAGGACAAGGATTTGATCATGAAAATTTGCGACCAAACAGGTGTATTTACGACCAGTGGAACCATGAGTCCCAGAATAATCCCTAACTTCATTGTAAAGATGATGTCACTTTTCATCTAATAGACAATTGCTATTATTTGACATCGGCAAAGGCTAAATAGGGCAGTCTATTCCTTCTCGATTAGAATGAGTTCAATTGTGTCCTATGGTTCATATGTACCAAGGTTTAGGATAAAGGCAGAGGAAATTGCCAGGATTTGGGGAGAGAATCCTGAAAACATAAAAGGGGGGCTTATGATTTACAGCAAATCTGTACCGGGCCCTGACGAGGACGTCCTGACGATATCTGCGGAAGCTGCAAAGAACGCAATCAAAAGGTCTGGGATAGACAAGAGCACGATCGGAGCAATATTTGTTGGTTCAGAAAGCCATCCGTACGCCGTCAAACCTACTGCATCAATCCTTGTAGAGGCACTAGGATTGCCCAACAGCATTCATTCCGCAGACTACGAATTCGCTTGCAAGGCAGGAACTGCAGCGATGCAGAACGTAATGGGATTGGTTGATAGCGGGATGATCGAGAATGGATTGGCAATCGGGGCTGATACCTCTCAGGGAGCTCCGGGAGACGCTCTGGAATATTCGGCTTCTGCCGGTGGTACCGCTTACATCATAGGTAAGAAAGGTATTGCAGACATCAACAGAACCTACTCCTATACAACAGATACACCTGATTTCTGGAGAAGGGAGGGTGAGAAGTATCCCAGTCATGGAGGGAGATTCACGGGAGAACCCGCATATTTCAAGCACGTACTCATGGGAGCAAAGAAAATGATGGAAATGCAGAATACAAAGCCGACAGATTACGATTATGCGGTTTTCCACCAGCCAAATGGAAAATTCCCCACACGAGCTGCGAAGATGCTGGGATTCAAGGAGGAACAGGTGAAGGATGGCCTGCTGACCCCAATCATCGGTAACACTTATTCTGCGTCAATGATGATTGGCTTGTCAGCAATACTGGAAAAAAGTGAACCGGGAGACAGAATCCTGGCGGTGGCATTTGGGAGCGGAGCAGGTTCAGACGCCTTTGACATCACAGTCAATGATTCAATAAGATCTTTCAATAAAAACGCTGCAACCGGCGTCATGGACCAGATAAACAGGCCGATCTGGGTTGACTATGCAAATTATGTAAAATACAGAGGCAAGATTTTAATGAGGGGTGAATGAGATGAGGGACGTTTACGTCGTAGGAGTGGGTACCACCAGATATGGAGAATTGTGGGACCAGAGCCTGAGGGACCTGGCCTCTGAGGCTGGGCTGAGGGCTTTGGTGGATGCGGGATTGAAGGCAGAGGATATTGATGCCCTGTATGGTGCGAACACGAGTTCAGGCCAATTCATTGATCAAGAGCATATTGCTGCCCTGATATCCGATTACTCGGGGATCAGTGAACTCGGGATTCCTTCCATAAGGATTGAGGCAGGATCTGCAAGTGGCGGTGCGGCACTACACCAGGCATTTCTTGCGGTCAAATCAGGTCAATACGATACAATAGCGGTAGGAGGAGTTGAAAAGATGACTGACGTTCCTTCTGAAGTTGCAAATGAGATAATAGGCGGGTCTCTTGACGCAGAGTGGGAAACGTTCCTTGGTGCTACAGAGCCTTCTATAGCAGCGCTGATAGCTAGAAGGCATGAGTATGATCGGGGGGTCAAGCGTGAGAATTATGCGATTCTTCCCGTCATATCACACAAGCACGCATCGATGAATGAGACATCACACTTCAAGAATGTCATAAAGATAGATGACGTGATCAATGCGAGTCTGGTTGCTGAGCCTCTTACGGTATACGATACGGCCCCAGTCAGCGACGGTGCTTCTGCAGTAATCATTACATCTGACAAGAAGAAGATCAAGAGTGCAAGTAACCCAATAAAAATAAAGTCCAGCTCAATGGCCAATGATTTCCTTTCGCTACACGACAGGAATAGAATAGATACGTTTAAGGCTGTAAAGAAAAGCACGTCAAAGGCACTGGAAGGGGCGGGTATAACTCTTGAAAAAGTTGATGGATTCGAGATACACGATTCTTACAGCATAGCAGGTCTTATTCAACTGGAAGAGCTGTTTGGAAAGGAAGCTTTAAGAATGAGCGAGAACGGTGAGTACTACTATGATTCAAGCTGCCCAATCAACGTATCTGGGGGGCTCAAGGCGCACGGTAATCCATTAGGGGCGACCGGAGTTTACCAGGCAGTTGAAGCGACCATCCAGTTGAGGGGAAATGCGGGACTCAGGCAAGTCAAGGATTCCAGGAATTTCATGATCCACAATATGGGTGGATTGGGAACTACATCCGTCACCACAATACTGGGGGTGGAGTAAATGAGCGAAGTCCCAAGATTCTGGAGAGAGGCCAAGCATAGATACAGGCTGGTCGGAACGAGATGCGAAAACTGCAATACCCTGTACTTCCCGCCAAGGGATATATGCCCAAAATGCAGAAGGGAGAGCGTGGGTAAAATGAGGGAGGAAGAGCTTTCAGGCGAGGGGGAGATATATTCCTTTACAATTGTGCATGATGGACTGGAGCAGTTCAAGCTTCAGGTCCCATATGTGATGGCGTTAATCAAGACAAAGGAAGGGCCACTTGTGACAGGACAGATTGTCGACTGCGACCCTTCGGAGATCAAGATCGGCATGAACGTCAGGAGCGTGTTGAGAAAGGTTAGGACTGAGGGAAAAAGCGGAATATTGCAGTATGGATATAAATTTGAATTAAAATAAATTAATTTTCTATTTTTTTTAACTCACTGAGACTATCTGGACATAGAAATAAAGCGTTCTTCCGACAAGATACGAGTTATAGTTCAGATCGAAGAACCCATTCCCAACTGCACTGATATAGGCCCCATCCGGGAGCAAAGTTCCGTTTGCCACGCTGGTGTAATAGTTGATTGTGCTTGATGACCCAGAGCCCGTAATATTCTCGACTACAATGCTTAATCCTGTTATGTTTGCAAAAGGATAATACTGCCCACCAGACATTGGATTATTTTCTATGTACACGTCATTACCGTTATCGCTCAGGACGTTCACCTTCCACCCATAAATGGGACTAGTATAAGTTTCGCCAGCAGATGGATATGCCGAGAATAATTGATAGAACTGTTGAACAGTCATTTCCTGGTATACAGGTGCTGTGCCAGTACTGTTTTCCCTGTGGATCAGGCTGGTATTCATCAGCCCGTAGCCATTGGCTGGGGAGATAGATATAAGGCCTGTCTGCCCCTGCGCCATCCCTATTAGGCCATAATCAAATCCTTTGATCATTTGGCCGCTTCCAACGGTATCGTTTAATGCGCTGAATGGTGGATGATACTTGAAGTCTGGAGCTTTGGGATATGTCACGTTGTTGTTGGCGATACTTTGCATGTTGGTATCGAAGACTACTGGCGTTCCGTTGATAAAAATGTAACCGTAGTAAAACAGAGATACCGTAGATCCATCTCTAATGATTTTTTCTTTTGGTTCCAGATGATTACTCACTGAATAGGCTGCCGTTGGTACCGCTATTACCAGTACTATGAGTATGATGATTAATGTCTTCGGTTGCATTCGAACTGAAACACTATTAGGAATAAAAAATTACGCATTATACTGGCAGAAAAGGTTATGCGATGACAGCATTTCGGTATCGATGGATCGGAGACTTGCGTATGCCGGTCTTGTCTCTACTGCCTTCATATGGGGTGCAACGTTTCCAATCATAAAATATACCTTGCCCTATATCGACCCATTATCATTTCTGTTTTTCAGGTTCATAATAGCCTCAGCAGTTTTATTTCCATTTGTAATCAAGAAAATCACAAAGAAAAATGCAATATTTGGGACCGTGGTTGGTATACCACTTTTTGTGGGGTACGTTTCCCAGACGATAGGGTTGCAATTTACTTCCCCCTCAATGTCCGGTCTAATAACAGGTATATACGTGGTCCTGACCCCAGTATTTTCAATTTTTGTGTTGAGAAGTGGTAGAGACCTAACCAAGATCTTGTTTGCTGCCATTGCCTTCTTCGGGATGGTCCTGATGACGGTGAATTCCACGTCAGGAGAATTTTTCGGGAACATGCTGACCCTGATATGCGCCGTATCTTATGCATTCCAGATGGTTTACACTGAGAAGTTCCTGAAAGATGGAGACCCACTGGTATTCACATTCTTTCAGCTTTTAGTGGTTGGTGCCTTAAGTCTCGTTTTCCATCCTTCTGCACTGCTGAGATTTTCATCGCTGGAAATTCCATACGTCGCTTTTTCCGTCGTCTTCAATGCAGTATTCGGCTCAGCAATTGCAATATGGATCATGAGTGCCTCAATAAAGAGAATAAGTGCTTACTTGTCTGCTTTGATCCTGATTCTGGAGCCTGTATTTGCAGTGGCAGTATCAACGCTTCTGTTTCACAATTCCATTACAATTCCAATGATGATTGGAGGAACTATAATCATAGTCTCAATGATACTTGCAATAAGGAGGGAAAACTCGAAAAGGTGAGCCCAGGACTCTTGTCAGCATTACTGTGCAAATCGAAGGTACTGACTAGGACGTTCTCTGCTATTCGAGATTTGGAACATTTGACATCATTCCTTTGACTTCATTACTGCTCTGCTGTAAACTGCCTGACTTATTCTTTTAAGATTGGAAAATTTGTCCAGTGAGAAGCTATCCGAGAACCTTGGAATCCTGGAAAGGCGTATGTACATCGACATCAATCCCTCGATCTCTGCACCCGTTCTTATCAATGATGCAATAATGCCATTACCTGATCGCAGAATCAAATCTGTTTCATCGTTATTTTCCAATCCATCGATCATCATCTTATCCAAAAATTCTGAATTTGGGGCTTTACTTTTGAATAGTATTGACGCAGAGAAGTCCGAAAGGTATTGAATCAACTCCATGTAATTGCCCTTCCACGCTGTGTCGACGTTAATAATCGAGCCAATGTCTGCCTGTACGATGGTAAGAAGTCTGAAAAATTCCCAAACTCCGGAATCGTACTCTTCAGCTCCATTAGTTATGATGCAGTCGAATGTCGGGTATAGAACTTTTCCCATGATTTATCCTTTATTCACCAGTATCGAAATCATAATACTTGTGTCAATATAAAAAAGAGGAAATTAATTGTTACAGAGGACCGAGTCTTAACCAGTATGCCCTAAGATTGCAATTTAACTTCAATGTTAATTCCGTCTGGCAATTGGATTCTCATTACCTGCCTGATCGTCCTCTCATCTGCATCGATGTAAATGAGCCTCCTGTGGACCCTCATCTCCCATCTGTCCCATGTCGCTGTTCCAGCGCCATTGGGGGCTTTCCTGATCGGGACAATCAATCTTTTTGTGGTGAGAGGAATGGGTCCCCTCATTTCAACTCCTGTTCTCGTTGCAAGGTCGTGAATCTCGTGGCAAACGCTATCTACTTTCTTTGAGTCCGTTCCTGAAAGAGATATTTTCATTCTATAGGAGGCCATTCATTATCACTTTACTGCGCTTTCTTTTCGAGATCAATGCACTGGCCTGCAGCAACAGTTTGACCCATATCTCTTACTGCAAATCTTGCCATTGGAGCAAACTCAGAAAGTTTTTCAATGACCATTGGTTTGGACGGAACAATCTTGACAATAGCTGCGTCACCAGTCTGGATGTGTGACGGGTGATCTTCTTTTGTTGAGCCTAGTCTGGGATCTATTGTCTTTAGAATTTCTGTAATGGTACAGGCAACCTGTGCTGTATGAGCGTGGAAAACTGGTGTATACCCTGGTGCGATCACTGAGGGGTGATTTAACACCACAATCTGCCCGGTAAAGCTCGACACGACTGTTGGCGGATTTGTGGAATGTCCCGCCACATCTCCCCTCCTGATATCTGTCTTGGCAATACCCCTTACGTTGAACCCAACGTTATCTCCAGGTTCAGCCTGCTGCATTTGTTCGTGATGCATTTCGATCGATTTTACCTCTCCCGTCTTGTGTGAAGGCTCGAATATAATGTTGTCCCCGATCTTGAGTACTCCTGTCTCGACTCTTCCCACAGGTACAGTGCCTATTCCGGTGATAGAGTATACGTCCTGGATTGGGAGCCTTAACGGTTTGTCTGTCGGCTTTGCAGGGACTTGTAGTGAGTTGAACAATTCCAGCAGAGTAGGGCCAGTCCACCACGGCATATTTGGGCTCTTCTTCATGATGTTGTCCCCCTTGTACCCAGATATTGGGATTATTGGTATGTTCTTATAACCAACAGATGCAAGTAACTGCTCAACCTGCTTCTTCACCTCTTCAAATCTTTTCTGTGAGTAAGCTGGTTGCGTTGCATCCATCTTGTTTACTCCCACTATTATCTGATTAACTCCAAGAGTCCTTGACAGAAAAACGTGTTCCCTTGTTTGAGCCATAACGCCCTCTCCGTCCCTTGCTGAGACGATGAGAAGAGCGGCGTCTGCCTGGCTAGTGCCTGTGATCATGTTCTTGACAAAATCCCTGTGTCCAGGTGCGTCAATCAGCGTGAAATAGTATTTGTCAGTCTCAAATTTCCGGTGAGCAACATCAATAGTAACTCCTCTTTCCCTCTCTTCCTTCAATTTATCCATAACCCAAGCAAATTCAAAAGTAGCCTTTCCCTTTTCTTCTGCTTCCTTCCTGTACTCTTCAATAATATGAGCAGGTATTTCTCCGTGCTCGAATAATATCCTTCCTACACTTGTTGATTTACCATGGTCCACGTGTCCAATCGTAACCAGATTTAGATGCGGTTTCTGTGCTGCCATCTTAATTTACCTCCATATACATGAGCTTACGCTTATTTTATTTCTATATATATCCTTATCGTTTTTTTTCACAGGTTTGCATAGTAATTTGCGTCATAAGGTTCTGCTTTCAGACCTTTCCTTTCTCTTATCTTCCCTACAACCTGTGGCTGCAATTCTTTAGGAACTACCTGGAAGCCTGAGTTTTCTGTGCTCCATAGAACCCTTCCCCCTGTCGCGCCTCTGATTGCAGATGCAAATCCGAACATTTCTGGCACAGGCACCATCGATACTATCTTTGACTGCTCTCCTTCCTGCTCCATTTCCACAATGACCCCTCTCCTCTGCTGGAATTCTCTGGTGACTGATCCAGATTCCTCCAGTGGAGTGTCAACGAATACCTTTTGGATCGGTTCGAGTAGAGTTCTTCCTGCCTGGCACATTGCGCCATAAATGCCGTTCCTTACCGCCGGTATAACCTGTGCTGGGCCCCTATGAATGCTGTCTTCGTGGAGTTTCGCGTCCTCCAGCTTTACCTTTACTCCATACACCTTTTCAGCGGCTAGCGGGCCTTTCCCCATTGCCTCAATGAATGCTTCCTTGACCAATTCCATCGTCTCGTTTAGGTACTGAATACCTTTGGTGATGTCCAGGAGTATGTTCGGTCCCTGAATCGCTTCAATTCCCTTTGCCTCGTCCCTATCCAGGCCCATTTTCTCAAGGGTTGCTATAACTGACTTCTTATCTTTTATCCTGTCAGTTTGAGGGAGTTCGCCCTTGAGGATTGCGTCCACTATTTCTTTGTTCAGTGGTTCGACTTCCATGTAGAATTTGTTATGCTTATTTGGGGATTTCCCCTCAAATGGACCCCCGTGGCCCTGGACCGTTTCCCTGTAAACGACAATTGGATCGGATGTGTCTACTTCGACTTTCCAGTCATTCCTGATTCTGTACAAGGTGATTTCAAGGTGCAACTCACCCATCCCTGACATCAGATGTTCACCAGTCTCTTGATTTATCTCCACCTGAATGCTGGGGTCTGCCTTGGCGATATTCCTGAGTACTTCAATGAGCCTTGGAAGATCCTTTGTATGTTTTGCCTCGATAGCAACTGTTACAACTGGTTCAGTATAGTGTACCATTGGCTCAAAGGGCTCTGCATCATAAATTCCTGTGACAGAGGACCCCGCTATTGCATCTTTAAGGCCTACTATTGCGGGGATGTTACCTGCGTCCAGTTCCTCAATCGGGATTCTGTCGGGACCAACCATCATAGCGAGTTGCTGTATCTTGTATTTCTTCTCCCCCATTCCTGAGATGTAGACTTCAACCCCTCTTGTCAGTTTTCCGCTGAAGAGTCTTCCTATTGCAACCTCTCCCGCGTGTTCATCCACCACTATTTTTGTCACCATCATCATTATTGGGCCATTTGAGTCACAGTTAATCATTGCCTTTCCAACTTCTGAATTTAAGTCACCTTTCCATATCTGCGGTACCCTGTACTTCTGCGCAACTGCCGGGGATGGCAAATGATGGACAACTGCGTCCAACAACACCTTGTGGAGAGGAGACTTCTTTGCAAGCGTTTTCTGGTCCCCAGCCTGAAGATAGTTGTAGACCTCCTTGAACCCAACGGATGATTTGGGTGAATACTTGGTGGATATTGCCCAGTTGTTGAAAGCTGAACCAAATATCACTGAGCCATTCTCAACGTTGACCTGCCACTTTTCTTTGAATTCATCGGCAGCGTACCTCTTGATTAGCTTGTTGACCTCAGTGATTATCTTGACAAATCTTTTCATCATGTCATCCGGCCCGAGTTTCAGTTCATTTATGAGCCTGTCGCATTTATTGATGAATAGAATTGGTTTCACCCTTTCCCTGAGAGCCTGCCTGACCACAGTTTCAGTTTGTGGCATGGGGCCCTCCACGGAATCTACGACGATTACTGCACCATCGACTGCCCTCATGGCCCTGGTTACGTCTCCACCGAAGTCGACGTGACCCGGTGTGTCAATCAGATTTATGAGGTAATTAGTCCCCTCTATTTCGTGAACCATGGATGCGGACGCAGCGTTAATCGTTATTCCTCTGGCCTGTTCCTGCTCATCGAAATCCAGGACAAGTTGCTTCCCCGCCAGGTCCTCGCTCATCATCCCGGCTCCCGCTATCAGGTTGTCCGAAAGGGTGGTTTTTCCATGATCAATGTGTGCCGCAATTCCTATGTTCCTGATCTTGGTGATGTCCTTCATTATTGCTGATGCTTTCTGGATGTTGTCTTCCTTTCTTCCCATCTAAGATCACCTCGCGGAAGCTGCCTGCCTTTCAGTATCTTCCTTATCTTTGATTGAATGGCAATTTGGATCGTTCTTTGCCGCTGCAATGATTTCATCCGCAAGTGCCACATACATGTTCTTTTTTGATTTCTTGGCAGTCTCCCTTGCGCCTGCCGAAATATTCCTTATTGCAAGATCCAATCTCCTTGATGAACTTGTATCTACCGACTTTGGCACTGCTATTCCTCCATATTTTAGCCTTGTAATCTCTTCTCTTGGACCAGAATTCTGGACGGCATTGACAAAAACCTGGACCGGGTTTTCCTTTGTCCTTCTTTCTATCTCCTCGAATGCCTCTTTTACGGTCCTGTAAGCACTTTGTTTCTTTCCAGTCCACCTGACCGTCCTCATTAAATTATTTATGAGTCTTTCGACAATGTTCATGGTTGCTTTTCCCATGAACTTGTTTGCATATCTTCCTCCACTGTGGAGAGTTGCAGTCGGCTTTAGCGATATGTATTTCACTAAACCTTGATCCTGAACGGTTATCCCCGCAGTCTCCCATTTTTCAAAAATCAAAATACTAGCCATTAGATCACCTGACCGGTTTCTCCTTCCTGCCCTTTACAAGTTCCTTGAGCGACACATTATTGACCTTGATTACCTTATATCTCACTCCAGGGATGTCTCCCTTCGACCTACCCATTCTTCCGCCGATTCCTTCCACAACAACTTCATCGTGTTCATCTATGAAGTTAATCGCACCGTCGCCAGGTGCGAAAGCTGTGAGTTGCCTACCATTCTTGATAAGTTGAATCTTCACGCATTTCCTAATGGCAGAGTTGGGCTGCTTCGCTTCAATTCCAACCTTTTCAATGACTATTCCCCTCGCTTGTGGGGCTCCTTCGAGTGGATCGCTCTTTTCCTTTAACCTCAATACTCTCTTCTTGTAGTCTCTATCCGACCACCTAAGCTTGTCGCGCTTCATTCGTATCTGTTTTCCGCCCATTAGACCATTAGGCAATATGTTCACCTCAAGATGCTCTTCAAAATGGTGAAGCAATATAAAAGTATATCGTGATGCCTCTCCTGTAGTTGCCAATCATTTCAGAGTGGTCTCTCAGGCTGGGATAGATAGTGGATATGTAAGTTCCCATTGCCATTACTGGACATTCTCGATCTTCTTATATGCACCGTCGGCTAACATTTAAGGAGCTCTGTTAATTAACCATCATGATATCTCAGATTGAGATTTCACTTGACGTTAAGAATTCACTTCCATTCATCAATTTCCTGACCGGAAAGGACAAGGAGCTACTCATTGATGAAATCGTATCTTACAACGCCGAAAGAATTACGTACATAGCTACCCTGAGAAAATTGAGTTTCATTTCTCCGGCAGACGTAGCCGCCCTTCATGATCGAAGTCTTTCAGGAAAGTATGGGATAGAATATTTCGAGATTTTGGATTCCAATCAAAAGTTGAAGACTTACAGGGTACTTCTGATACAGCAATTACCAGACCTTGCAAAGAAGTTGCTTATGGACTTTGAAAATAAGATATTCCTTATACCTCCACTTTCGCTCATCGGGAAGAACTTGGTCGCAAACATACTTGTTCTTGAGGGTTATCTTGAACAGATAAAGAATTATCTTGATTCTCGAAACATTGATTACAGAATTCTGAAGGTTAGCAGGCTCAATCGATTCGAACACGCTATTTCGGACAAAGAAATTTTCCTGCTTAGGTTCGCGTATATCAGGGGATTCTTCAATCAGCCAAGGGAGACCAACATGGAATCGCTGGCCGACGAACTGGGGTTGTCAAAGTCGACTTTCCTGAGGATGATGAGGAGTGCAGAGAAAAAAGTCATAGGGAATTTCATCGATAGTTCAAGCAATCTACAGCAGTGAAAGCACCTTGGGGAAAACTATCTCTTCCTCTTTCTTGTGATGTTCTGCAGTCATCTGTTTAAGATTGTTCAAAAGGTTGACAGTTTCTGTCCACCCGGTATAAGTTGACTCTACAGCTGCATCGACTGCTTTTGTAATCTGCACGTGCTGTTGGAATATCTCGATATATTCTTTGGAATTATCCTTGCCAAGTTTATCCAAAAGGATCTTCAGTATGGTAGACTCCTCATCTATCGTATGCTGTGCAATGACCTCCCTTACCTGCGCTATGACAGGGAATGCGCCGCTGAGATTACCTATCTGATATGTCAGAATGGCATCATCTATCAGTGCAGGAATTTCATTATGTTCCTCCTTGAGTTTTTCGATAAGCTCCTTTGCCTCCATTTTCCTCGGATTCATGTTTGCAAAACGTTATCTTGCATATATTCTTTTCAATCGCAGAATTACCTTTGAGAAAGAAGCAGCTTCTATTAAGGAGTAATTCTGCTTGAAGCAACCTTCCAATGTCCATATGCTGAACCTCCTAATGTGCAAGTGGTGATAACTCAAATAATAACTAGTCAAGATTGCATTGTGGTAATTTGGATAGCTATAATTCAGTTTTGATTTCCACTGTACCGATTTACCGCTACTATATTCCGGTTTCCACGGCCATTTTATGGCTGGCTTCGTGAGAAAGATCTTCCGATGTAGTACTTATTGTTGAGCAGGAAGACGTATAGCGATTCGTTCCCATTCAAGCCTTCCTCAATCTTTGATTTCAATATGTAATATTGGTCAGATGGAATCTCAAATCTTAGAAATATTTTGCCACAGTTATGTTTCTTCAATGATCCGTTCAGGTCTTCAATTTTTGGTACTTCATCTATGATTTCGTATCCATTAATAATGAAATCATTGGAGACGATTTTGTCTGATGTCATGAAAGTCCTCTTCCTGTCCATCAGGAGGACGGTAAGCTCTCTTTGATCATCGAGGTACTCTGGCACCAAGTCTGCGATGGATAGAACCTGATCTACCTGATATATTATTGACATTGGCACTTCAGTTCTTTCATAATCCCTCAAGATGGCTTCGTTACGTTTTACAACTGATTCGGAAGGAAGAGAAACTGCCCTTGATTCACCATTCATTCCTTCCCCTACATACGCAATTATTCTTTTAGGCTCCCCGTTTACGCTTACATATTCTATTTCCCAGTCCTTAGGAATAATTTCCTTCCTGAAATGAACTGGCAAATCAAATGAATATTTCTTTGCCTTGTATTTCCTCATTATTTCAAGTGGATTTGGTGATAGATCGTCAAACGTCCAGTAGTTCCCTCTCTTGATTCTTGATGGATCGGAACTGATTATGTCTGGATTCCCAACTTCCCTAACTATTTCTTTGTCCAGAACATCACCCTCAACAAACTCTATATTTCTCTTTCCTAACGCATTTGCGTTCTTCCTGGCCATTTTGAGCCTGCTCGGATCTCTTTCCACTGATTTCACGGTGTCGAAATATTCCGAGAAATATATCGACTGAATCCCTATCCCACACCCTAGGTCAGCTATTGATTTTGTTGCCAGTTTCTTTGACTTGTAATATGCGATCTCAATCGGCGTTGACATTCTGAATCCTTCATCGTCGTATTCCAGCCCTAAAATCCGGTCCTTCTTGACTTCAGTCATTTAATTTCCACCTGGTTAGGAAGGTCAGAAGCTCGTGTTTCATACGTGACCTTCAACGTAAGAATTGATATGCAGAGCAGCGCTGCTATGAAATTCGCAACCATGATTGGTATTGACCGTATGAGAAACCCATAAGTAATCCACGTCGCCATCCCTGCAATGATGACCAAGTACATTGTAAATGATATGGCTGATGCTTTTTTGGACTTGTACGTTCTCACAAGCTGGGGGACGAATGAAATGGTGGTCAAGCTACCGGCTGCAAGACCGATGACCGTGATTATTTCTGTTTCCATCCTATGCTGAGCACAAGCAAATATTAAAAATTAGGCTGATTTGATTGTAATGAGCTTCCTGATGTAATCTGGAACTGGAATTTCAGAGGGCGCAATTGGTTCCCCGTACGTCCTTTTTATAGGGATTATACCGTACCACAGATCAGTCCGTCCCCCCGTCTCTCTCACATTATTTTCATTGATTTTAATGGAGAAATCTTCGATATCAAATTGGACCACCATCACTTTTTCCATGTCCCGGTTGTCAGGCCTTTCAGTTTCCTCCCATCTTCCGGGTACCATTTTGTCCATGAGGAGTTTGAAGGTCCTCATCTTTGATTCATAATCATTGATCTCACTCCCTTTTCCGTACAGCACTGCAGATACGTAAAGCAGGCTGTTATCAGCCATCCTACGCCTTATGACGATACCATTTACCTCAAGTATTGAGATAGCAAGTTGCTTTCCATTGGTCATCCTACTCATTATCCTGCTTTCCTTCGACCCATGGAGGTAGAGATGCCCTGGATCGTGTGAAAAGTTCATGGGTATTACAAAAGGCTGTCCCTCTTCCTCAAAAGCCACCTGACACACAAAATTCCTGTCAAGTATCTCCTGCAACTTATTGATGTCATAGTTCCCCCTGTTTGGGTATCTATTGATTTTGCTCCTTGCTGGTATATCCATAATGAAGTGAATTGGACTGATAATAATACTTTTTGTACTGTTTATTTTTCAGGAAGGACGGGATTTCAAATTCACTGTTTCCTGCTTCCCATTTCTAGATACTCATCTCTACTGACAATTCCTTCCACTGGTTTCCCATCAATAAACCTTTTGATATTCTCGAAAGCCTGTCTGTATACCATGTCCATGACGTCCTCCGACAACCCTGCTGCAATGTGAGGGGTTACAGCAATGTTCTCAATACCTGAATTTTCCAGTTTGGGCTCATTCCACCATACATCAGTGAGATAGGAAACGTCACTCCTCGATTTAATGAAATCCAGAAGATCATTTTCCTTTACTATTTCGGCCCTTGCTACGTTGATAATTATTGAGTCTTTCTTCAGCAGTTCAAGTTCCCTTCTTCCTATTAAGCCGAAAGTCTTCCTGGTGAGCGGCACTGTTATGAGAACAAAATCTGAATTAGACAGGACAGTGTCGAGTTCATCCATTCTGTAGAACTCATCCGCATTCCCGTCCCTGTAACTTCGCCAGACCGCAATGACTTTCATTCCGAATGCTTTTGAAAGCATAGCGACTCTGCTTCCAATCCCTCCATATCCTATGATTCCCATTGTTTTACCATATAGGAGTTTCGTCTCTTTTGGATTGTATATCCCCCTCTTTGTTTCGTTAATTCTTTCAGATATCCTCTTCGTTCGTTCAAGCAGAAGTGCAAATGCATGCTCAGCAACTGAGATGGAGTATGCACCTGCATTACTTGCCACGATGGTGCTCTCAGGTATGCTTGAAAAGTCGATATTATCAACCCCCGCCTTGAGAGTCTGTATGAATCTCACTTTTTCGTTCCTGGGGAAATCATTATCCAAAACAAGCATAATTTCGCCGAGACCATCTTTCATATTCCAGTCTACTTCGTTCCCCCTGAGGATGCTCTCTCCCATTTTCCTATGCTTATCATCCACTTCAAATGCCACTGATATTTTCATTGTGGGTTAATTGGTATTTAGTATATTTTTATTAAGTAGAGATTCGCCTTAAATGCTATCTGGCGATTTTTCGAATTGATTGTTGCGTGCAAATTGTAAGAGCCTAAAATAAATTCAGCGGGAGATACTGATCGTTCAAAACATTATAAATCCATTTATGTATTAATGGACAGCATGGTCAAACTCCAAATAGATTTGGAAAGAAGGGCGCTCGGTTCTGTAATTGGAATAGTAGCTTACGATGAGATCACAAACAAGAAAAAGAAGATAGGTCTTTTAATTCCAAAAGATCGTATTGGACTTGACGAATTGCCTCAAAAAATAAGTGTGATTATTGATTATTAATTAAGAGAGTGGGGTGTCTCACATATCGTGAAATTTCCGATGGATGTCGTTGTTTGACGAAATATGGGACGCCCGGTATATATACTGGAAAGATACTAAAGTCTTGGATGAAACATTTTTCATGGAACTGGTTAGAACGAGTCCCAGCAAGGATTACATCATTTGCAACGCTTTTTCTTGTTCTCACGACCACCTCTTTGTTCTACAATGATGTCAGCGTTTTGGATACTGATGATGCTTTTTCCTATTTTTCTCTGGGGTTAAACTCCGCAAGCATCGACCAATTCCTGTATTTTTTTTCTATGTAGTAATCAAGACTATATTTGCTTGAGCCAAAAGCGCCATTTATTAGTATGAGCAGAAGAAATACTAGCACATAAATTATACTTGTACCTATATCGGTCGCACCGTATATGTAAAAACCGCCGAAACCCTCTGGTACGGACCAGATAAAGAAGCTGAAGATTGCCCCAAGGATATAGACTATTTTCCTCATGAAGCCAAATAGTATTGCGAACGCAAGCAGCGTCTCAGCTAAAGCAATAAACAATGCAAACAGGTAAGGATCGCGGGACGTTACATTGATCCAAAATTGGAACCACGGCATCATCCAGGAAGGCTGTTGAACCATTGAGCTCTGGATCATGGATTCGAATCCACTGAAGAATGCAGGTTGCCATTTGAGACTTGCATCAGCAAGCCATACAACCCCAAACAGAACGCGCATAATCACTTTATATCCGGTCATATTCCTTACAAACCAGTTTCCGTTTACCACGGCATTCGTTGTTTGTTTCAAGTAACCACCACCTCTCTTCAGAGTTATGAATCGTGATGCGCTATATATGCCATCTGTATCCATAATGTTAAATTGGGTGAATAATATTATAACATTATGAGAAGAAATCTTTCCGAACTTGAACAGAAGATCATATTATTGCTCAAGAGAAATTCCAGGATGAGCATAGTTGACATGGCAAGTGAACTGGGAACAAGTAGAATTACAGCCAAGAAGGCTCTGGATTCCATAATATCAAGCGGAAGGATAAAGAAATTCACCATCTCACTTGCAGATGAAGAGAAGGATATGGTTCTCCTATACACTGATAGTTTAGAGAATATACCAGGGAATCTTATCCTAGAGCGCTTCTCTCTCATAGATGGATCCTATATGGTGATCCTGTACTATGAGGACCTCATAAAGATAAAGAAGACTAATATAAAAAGAGTTGAAATAGCAACCTCCAGAGAATCGTATGAAAACATGAAGAGGGTAGAAAACATCCGCTGCGATTACTGCGGAAAAGAGATCAAGAACAATCCGATCTCAGTAGAGATAAGGGGAAAGACGTATTACTTGTGCTGTCCGAACTGTGAGAGAGACATCAAAAAAAGAGGGGAGATGATTCTTGAGGAAGATTCCAGACACTAGCATGTACAGGTAGGTGCTATTGATAAAGCGAATGCTACAATTCTACTCATAACGTTCTCATAACGTTCTCATAACGTTTAATATATTGGAAACGCCTGGACAGTTTGATCAGATATATTATAAATAACTGAGATGAATTATAATCAACCAAGAGTTCAGTGAGAGATTTAACTACCGGGATGGGCCCACGGTCTGGCGTGACTGAAAATAAGCTGGTGGACAAGAATTCCAGCATTCCAGACTCAATTGCTGTTGGGAAAGGGAAAGTTGAATTGAGAAAAGGAGTAATAAAGGCTGCTAAAGGGAAATCTCTAGTCCTGGAATTGGTTGAAGAAAAAGGCCCATGTCCAGATGATATGTGCCAATTGGAAGCTAAAATCAGTGCAAGAATTCTTGGCGACATCAATGATCCATCCCTATATGAAATAATTAAAACAGAAAAGTTCACATTAGCCATCAGCAAAGCTGTTTGGCGCGCCATAGATAGGGGAATGCAGGGCATCTTCATCAGGTGAGGAAGATTGACAACCTAAGCATGACGGGATTCTCATTAACCTACTGATATGTCCACGCTCTTTTACATCATCTAATATGGGTGATCTCACTCCATGGTGATTCTTATCGTTATGTATGCTTCTGATTATAATATTTTACAGATTGAATATAGTACGTTTTTATCCATTCATATGATTTCATAAGTATGTCTTGTGGATGTATGACTAATTCGGGAAAGCATCAAATGCACAGCCATGGTGGTGAGGGAAACTTTTCAGCAGATGATATGAAAAATGCACTGGGCATACTGAATGAGAGGTATGCAAGAGGAGAAATCGGAAAGGAAGAGTATTTAAGCATAAAGAATGAAATCTTGTCCAAGTGAAGAAATGACAACCGAATAGAGTCAAATTTGTTACAAAAGCTACAAATTTTTATTTAGCAACTGCTAACTCATTTCAAATCAATTACCGTTGAACTTCATTTTGTCGTTTTATTTTCAATTCTGTCGTTTTATTCCCTTATTTAACAACAAAGCCGATGAAATAGAATGCTATATCATACAGAAATCCATAGAAACTGAAGATGATTCCACCGACAGCACTGGGGAATAAAATGAATGGTGCAGGGCGCCCCCCTGCCAGATGGGTCGTGTATTCATTCCAGCTGAATCCGACAAAGTCGGAATGATATGGGCGAAAAACAGATAGTAAGGTGGCAACAATTGAGATAAGAAGGATAAAAATCAGGGCTCTTGAAGAATTGTCAATAAGCTCAGTTCTGTTAGCTCTCATCTATACTCACCAAACTGCGTTTATGTATTATTGTTTTCGGCGGAAAGTTACATAACATCTGAATATTCACCATTAGTTGCACCCCCAAATACTACCATTGAGTTCGCCAGATATGTCGATTCTGTTATCCGCCAGACACACCTCTTCAAGTCTGTTGGCATCGATTGCGCTGATTCCAAGAGGATCATTCTATTTCCATCGGGTCTCTCATATACCGCAGCACCTATGTCTGGGAATCCCGTGGGCTGGAACCTGTCTCCCTGAACAGGTTTCAGTTTGACTTCCATCAGTATTCTCTCTGAATTTTTTAGCGTATCATATCCGTAATGCGTTCCATCATTTTCTACTGTCATTTTTCCACAAGAATCCAATTTCTCCTGAGATAAATAACTTTGTAAAATTAAGTGGTGAGTTTAAGCGTTGAACTCCCTTGTAAGTAGATATTCTAGGGGTTGCGTGAAGAGGACGCTGGTCTGCTATCCATTAAACTACAACACTTTTCGCTACTTTTCATCTCATTTCACCTTGAGATCTTATCGTATAGCTCTCCCAAGATAGCAAATCATTCAAGAAATTATGATTCTTGCACACTACCCATTGTGATGTCGTAGCTCTATACATATAAATATACATCTCATATTCACGAATCACCTTACAGCACTTTGTTTTAATCGTGAGATAAAAATCTCGGCCTTAGATATTGTAAGAAAATCGATAATTGATTACATTTAAAGTAAACCCGCCCAATGATATAGAATGAGTTAAAGATATTGTATGACATTCAACAGTTCCTCTCAAACCCTAAAATCCTAGTTCCTGTCACGAAAAAATCAGATAAAATTTATTATATACGAGTATATACATATAATTATGAGAAAAATAACTACCATCAAAGTGGAAGAAAGTGTGCTTAATTCAGCACAGGCAATTGGCTTGAACGTATCAAAGTACGTTGAGACTAAATTACGGGAATTCCTGAAAACCCAACAGGTCTCCGTGCTTGGCGATGTTGACCTATGCGGAGGGCCGGATTTGAACCGGCGAACCTCTACAGGAACAGATCTTGAGTCTGTCGCTTTTGGCCAAGCTCGGCAACCTCCGCTAAACCGCTAATATCTGGATTTATAAGAATGTTGGGGAATTTTGATTTTTGCATGTTATGATGATGTGAACACCTTGTTTCACAACTTTACTTTTGTTTTTCACTCAAGGGACCAGTCCAGTTCCATAGTCCACCCACAACTCCTCCGAATATACCTTGAAACCCAGTTTCCTGTAGACATTTATGGCTGCTGGATTTTCCTTGTTCACGTAAAGAATGCCCTTGGAAAGATGATTGTAGTTGCTCATTATTGTTGAGATCACTTTTCCGGCATACCCCCTGTTCCTGTACCTTGGATCAGTGAACACCGAAGATATGACGAACCAGTCTTTCCAGACCGCACCAAGCGTGGCTGCACTTGCCAGATTCTCTCCATCGTAGTATCCGTAAACTGTACTGTATGTCAGCAGGTTCCTGAACTCTTCCTTCCCCATGCTCGGGAATCTCGTCCCCTGCCACTGAGACATCAATTGCCCATATTGCTGATGTGCATCCGCAGAAAGAAGCCTTACAGATTTGTCCTTCTCCCCATTGGGTTTGTCCACCACCATGCAGTATTCGTGGTATATCCTATCAGCGTCATCAAAGAATTTCAGGTTACCGTTGAATCGCATATGGACAAGCGACTTGCTCCTGTCAATGTTCCTTAACAGCAGATCAAAAGATTCATCATTCCCAGAGAACCATATGTCCTTGACGCCACTCGAATGGTAATATATCAGCATGACTCCGGACATGTCTGAGCCGTCCCTTGCGAAATAGAACTGGCTATTTCCCATCAAGAAATTGTAATTTTCAAGATCAAATAAAAGATAGAAGTTGTCGTAGTCATTCCTGAGGAAACGCATTATTCTCTGCTTATCGTACCATCCCCCCATTTGCCTGACCTGAAGCACCATCTATCTTTCTCCCTCTTTTAATGAATTTGCGAATATTTAACTATTTTATTGTAATTATGGACGGTATATGAACCTAATGGATATCAGCGACGACATCAATGCGGCGTTATCAAGAACTGGCAAATCCATTGAGAGTGATTTCAAATGGGTTTTCAAGAGTTCTGAACTCAGGGACGCTACTTTCCACCTTTTATCTGTAAGCGGTAAGCTTCTCAGACCGGGGCTGGTGTTCGTCGGTTCTGAAGCCATTGGTTCCAACCCCATGGAATATGTGGAACTTGCCACTGCTATAGAATACCTGCACATATCTTCGCTGATCCACGATGACATAGTGGATAAAGATGAAATTCGGAGGGGAAAACAGGCAGTCCACGTCAAATACGGCATTGAAAATGCAATACTTGCAGGGGATGCCCTTATCGCCAGGGCAGTGAGCCTCTCTTCCAAATATGGGGAGCAGGTTGTTTCAAGAATAGCGGGAACAGCTTTTCAAATGTGCGATGGAGAGGGACTTGATTTTTCCGTTCAAAACGGGAAAATCGGGCAGGACTATGAAGGCTACATGGAAATTGCGAGAAGAAAGACTGCTTCCTTGATTTCCACATCCCTCTCAATAGCAGCAGTAAGAGAAGGAAGGGAAGCTGTGACAATAAGGAAACTTGAAACTGCTGGCGAGAATCTCGGAGTCGCATTTCAGATCAGGGACGACATAATAAATTCAATCGGGGCAGCCGACCTTGGAAAGAGGCCTGGAAATGACGATCTTCTGAGGAATAGACCAAACGTAGTCACAGTCTTAATGGCCGATCTTGAAGATAAGAAAAAGGCTGTTTCCAGAAGTATTGATCTGATGGAAGATTTCGTGCAGAGTGCAATCCTTACTCTTTCTGATTTCAACAGGATCACAATTCTGAAGAAATACATCAACACCTTTTTTGACTCCAAAATACTGAGAAATTATATCTATTAATTTGGAATATTTACAAATGGAGTACGTGCTTGCAATTACCGGCGGATCTGGGATTGCCTATGGATTCAACATTCTTGAGAATCTTCCTAGCAGGAAGGTACTGATTTTATCAAACGGAGCACTGGAAGTTGCAAAATATGAAATGAGGGGGAGCCTCAGCATAGAAAGTATCAGGAAGGAAGTGGACGAATTCCACATGGAAGATGATATGACGGCCCCGCAGGCATCTGGTTCTCACAAATTCGAGGCACTCATGATTGCTCCAGCTTCCATGAATACGGTCGCAAAAATAGCCAGTGGAATTTCAGACAACCTGGTAACAAGAGTTGCATCTGTTGCACTGAAGGAGAGAAGGAAGTTCATCCTTCTTTTCAGGGAGATGCCTCTGAGCAGCATACAATTGCAGAACCTGTTGAAACTTTCAGAGAGCGGGGCGATCGTGATGCCTGCATCCCCGGGGTTTTACCACAGCCCGAGGAACATAAATGACATGCTTGCATTTGTCACTTCGAGGGTACTGGATGAACTTGGGTTGGAGAACAGCATGATCCGGAGATGGGGAGATAAATAAAGTTTCGGATGTTGAAATAGTCGTTAGACCATTTTTCAAGCTATTTTCAAAATATTTAATAATGGAAACAACCTTTGCGCATATGGTTTATTCTCACTGCCTTATATGCGGTTCAGCAATCATTTCCGGACTATATTGCAAGGATTGTGAGTGGGAAATCAAAAGGATGAGGCTTGGAAACGAGGAAAACTTCGAGATTTGGTTGAGCAGCAAAACGGGAAGTGAAAAAATCAAATTTGAAAGAAACAGTGGGTTAAGCCTTGAAAGTTTTCAGTAGTCAGTTAGATTGAATTCTTCCTTCAACCTCAAGAACTTCTCCCTGCTATCAATGCCGTAATTTCTGCTGATTTCCTCGATCGCTGAAGTTTTTGATGAATCCCATATTTCGCTCAACAGCATCATTCTTCCTTTACGGGTGGAAAATATTATTTCTTCTCCCTCAAGCTTCCATTCCCTCAATAGCTGATAACCTTCGCTCATAGATCATTGCACCTCTTGGTATCATATGCTGGAAATGCCACATCATACCTGTTGTACGAATAAAGGAACCTGAAGTATATTGCCCTTTTCTCTAGTTCTTCTCCAGGTATCCTTAAAATTTCATCCTCAATCTCCTCTGGTTCTATCCTCTTTTCAATTGCAGAGAGCAACACCTTTGACACTTCCGCATAGAAACCTTTCCCCTTGACGCTCTTTGATAGGAAATGATGTGCCCTTCCTATTTCTCCTCCTATGAGCTCAGTTTCATATGCATTGAAGTAGAATTCTTCCATCATCTAAATCCCTCCTGCCAGTATTGCCGGTAAATGGACAATCATACCGCTCGCATAGGAGTAGAGAGCGAACCACAGGACACCGAAGATGACTGTGATCGCTGCGGCAGCTATTGTTATGTAATTGCTGGATACTGGCTTGCTATTCCCCTTCTTCCAGAACATGTACATTATTACCCGACCATAGTAGTAGAAAGAGAGGACTGAATTCAGTACTGCAAATATTATGACAATGTAAGCCAGAACAGTTCCAGTTGAGATGACAGACAGGAAAAGGAAGTACTTCCCTATGAATCCCAGGGTACCGGGGAATCCTGCCAAGGAAAGCAGCAGTATGGAAAAAGAGGCTGCAAACAGAGGATTTCTTTTCCACAGACCCGAGAAATTCTCCAGATCATAATTGTCAAAATTGTTCATTGCAATGAATGATCCACCCTTCATTAAGCCATATGCCATCGCATACATGAGAATGCTGATTATTGCGAGCGTGACTGCTCCCGTCCCAGCTACAAGGAAAACAGTTGAGAGGTAACCAGCCTGGGCTATGGAGGAATATGCAAGCATCCTCTTGACATTCTTCTGTGAAATTGCCACCAGATTGCCAAAGGTCATTGTCAGTATCGCTATGATGGCAAATACGGGCTTTAGGTAGCCGAAGAAGTTCACAGACGAGAGGAATATGTTCATCATCACCCCAAGGGTCATAATCTTCGAGCTGGTACTGAGCAACGATGAGACTGGGTTAGAGGTGCCGGTATACGTGTCTATGGCCCATCCTTGCAACGGGAAAATTGCAAGCTTGAATCCAAATCCGAATATCAGGATTCCCATTCCAAGGACATAGATTTCATTGAAACGGGAAACAGTCCCAAGATAGAGGGAACCTGTAGCTATGTAGTAAAGTGATATCCCGAATATTATAAGTCCAGTGGAGAAAGCACCGACGATGAAGTACTTGATTGAAGACTCCAGTTCACTATCGTTCTTCCCGAATGCTGTGATGACGTATGTTGGAATTGAGACCCCCTCAAATGCCAGGAATATGAACAGCAGATTGTAGGAGGAGACTGCCAATCCCATGAATCCTAGAGAGATCAGGAATATTGCAACCATCAGCCCGGGCTTGTTGGTCTTGGGGAAGGAAGACATCCCCAGAACTGACATTATGGCAGGTATTAGTATTGTGACAAATAGCAGTGAAGAGAAACCACTGATCATGATTGGTGATCCAGTTCCAACTCCAGCAAACAAGTTCCCAAGCATGAGGGTCATGACGAGAGACGTGAATGCAAAAACAGCTCCTATCGCAACGTGAACTATCCTGTTCTCTGAGAACATACTGACCAGCAAGGCAACGAATGCCCCCAGGAACAGCACGTATATGTTCCAAAGGTCCGCATAATTTCCAAGTCCGTAACCCGTAATAGTTATCATTTAAGGCACCACCCCCATGAACGGGAGATTTCCAAGGTTGAAAAAGCCGAAAAGTAAGCCGGGGAATATTCCAAGCAGGAAAACGATCGCAAGTGGGAATACTGTTGCGTAGAGTTCGCTTTTCTCTGTCCGTATGTCCCCTAGGTATTCATTGTAGGGGCCAAAAATACTCCTCTGCAGAGCGAAAATGTGATAAGAGGCTGTCAGTACCACTCCTATCAACACAAAAATGAGATAATATTTCAAAACAGCATATGCTCCCAGTAGAATGGTTATCTCCCCGACAAATCCGGAGAACCCCGGTATTGCTACCGACGCGAGGAATGCCAGGAGGAGAAGGAAGGAGAGCCCAGGAACTTTCCTGGCAATTCCACCCATTGAGTTGATTATTCTCGTTCCGGTAGTCTTCTCAGTAGTATCTACCAGTGCGAATATCATCGCAATTATTATTCCATGTGAGATCAACTGGAATACTGCCCCGTAGAAGAGCAGCTTCTCAATAAGCACATTGCTGGAACCAGTGGATATAAGGTAAAGAAATCCTCCGACCGCAATTGTGATGAACGACATGTGCCCCACGCTCGCGTAGCTCATCATCATTTTCATGTCCTTCTGGTAAAGCGCAACGAGAGAAGAATATATGAGAGAGAATATTCCCAATCCCAACAAAACTTCTGGTAGGACGGGGCTAGACGAGAAAGAAGAATTAACGTACATCGGTATGAACAGGATCAGCAGCCCGAATGCACCCATTTTGGACAGCAGGGAAGAGATTAAAACGGTTCCTTCAGAAGGAGATTCAACGTAAGCATCTGGGAGCCAGGAGTGAAAAGGCACAGACGGTAGCTTTATGAGGAAGGCGAACAAGAATCCAAACAGCACGAATGCCTGGTATGTGATTCCCAGAGACCCAATTCCTCCGATCAGGAAATTCATGTTGAATGTCCCTCCTCCTTCTTGGAAGTACATTGTAAAAATACCGAGAAGCATGAAGACAGACCCAACATGGGTGTAAATGAAGAATTTCATCGCAGCATAATCCTTGTTCTTGGTCCCCCACATTCCAATCATGAAGAATGATGGGATAAGCACCATTTCCCAGAATATGTAGAATATTATGAAATCTCTTGTGAGAAACAACCCGGTCAGGGAGAATATCAGCGACTGTGTGAGGATGTGGAAACCGGGTGAAGACTTGAATCTGAGAGAAATGAATATTCCTATCACGCTTACAAGAATTAAAAGCACTGAACTGACGAAGTTCAGTTGGAACGATAGGCTGATGATGTATACAGTGGAATAGTTGAAAGACCTGTTCATTCCGTTGAGTACCACAAATGCCAGCAAGGTCAGCGACGAAAGCACAGTTATGAGCCTCGGGGCCCATTTCCTTATTGCGACAGATGCAATGAAGTATACTGTCAGAAGAAGTAAGAGCAGATTGAATGGAAATATCAATGTATCACCCCCATAAACATCAGAATCCTTATGAACAGAAGCGAGAGGACAAGACCTACAAGAATTATCAGCGCGTACTGTCTCGCAATTCCGGTCTGCAACTTCCTGAGCGTTAATCCAGCATCCCTGAATATCTCACCCCAGGTATTTATGAATCCATCTAGTATTTTTTTCTCAAAATTACCCATAATGACGGAAAACCCCAGAACGACCCTTTCAGCAACCACATTAGTGAAAAGAGTGTCAAGATAGAATTTGTTTTTCACAAACCTGTACAAGAATCCACTCCCCTTGGCAACTCTTTGGGGGATGGTCGATTCCCTACCATAGGCGTAATATGCAATTCCTATTCCAATTACTGCTACAGTGGCTGGCACTGCATCAATGAAGCCAATAGATGTCGTAGCGCCCCCAAGGAATGAGTAAAACCCATTCTGGAAAACGCCGAAAATAGTACTGAAAATTGCAAGTATAATTATTGGGATGAGCATGATCCACTTCGATTCGTGGGCGTGTTCGGCAGCATGGCTTCTTGGATTTCCAAACGCTATTCTGAAGAAGAGTCGGAAAGTATAGAGTGCAGTGAGGAACCCTCCTATCACCAGCAATATCCAGGCGATAGTATTGTGACCGTAACTTGCACTTATTATGCTATCCTTGCTGAAGAACCCTGCAAACGGAGGGAACCCGGAAAGTGCAAGCGCGCCTACCAGCATGGCCCCCATTGTAATTGGCATTTTCTTCCAGAGACCTCCCATCTTGTTTATGTCCCTTGTGTTCAACAGGGCGTGAAGTATTGAGCCTGCACTGAGGAAAAGCAGCGCCTTAAAGAAGGCATGGGATTCAAGCTGATAGATTGAAAGACCTATACTAGTAGCTCCAAGCCCAAGTCCGAGTGCAGCGACCATGTAACCAATTTGGCTAATTGTTGAATAGGCGAGAATTCTCTTGATGTCGTTTACTACGAGTCCGATCAGGCCAGACAATATTATGGTGAATACTCCAACAGATAACACAACAGTGAGTGCAGCTGGTGTGAATATTGTGTACGTCCTGGCTATCAGGTACACCCCTGCAGTTACCATTGTAGCTGCGTGAATGAGCGCGGAAACAGTTGTTGGACCTTCCATTGCGTCTGGGATCCAGACGTGCAATGGGAATTGGGCACTTTTACCTATCGCCCCCCCGAATAGCAGCAAAGCGACAATTGTCCTTTCCCATGTGGTACCTATGGTACTCAGAGCAGTTGGAGAAACAGAGAGTGCGTTTCCACCTGAATAAAGAATGGCAGCCCCGATTCCTGCAATGAAGAAGACGTCTCCGACTCTTGTAACTATGAATGCCTTCTTTGCTGCAGAAGCCGCATTGGGCTTATAATACCAGAAGCCTATGAGCAGATATGAACAGAGTCCAACAAGCTCCCAGAATATGAACAGCATTAGGAGGGAGGAGGAAAGAACAAGTCCGAGCATCGAAGCAGTAAATAGTACCATCTCCCCGAAGAATATGTGTCTTCTAGGGTCCTCTGCCATATATCCTACTGAAAAGAGTATTATCAGGAATCCAACGAAAGAGACCATCAGCACCATTATCATTGACAGCTGGTCAGCATAGATTCCCACTGGAATGGAGACGGGGAGGTTAGGCAACCAGTTTAGGGTCGCGGTTATTATTGTACCTTTCACCGTATCTGTGAAGAAAACATAGAGCGCTATCAGGAAAGAGATGAATACGAGTGCCGTCCCTAAGTACATTGAAAAATTCTTTTTTATATACCCAACTCCTATGACTAATGGGAATCCAATTAAAGGAAGTCCAAATATCAGGAAAACGAGCCATTGAATTGGATCCACCTTCACCACCTCATCAGTTTCATAACGTCAAGGGAAGCTGATCCCTTGGCCCTGAAGACTGCTATGAACAGTGCCATGGCAACAACAGTTTCTGCCGCAGAAATGACTAGAATGAACAGTGTCATGTTGGCCCCTGCAGCATTCCCGTAGTAACTTGATGCGGCTATCAGATTGATCAGGCCGGCATTTATCATTATCTCAACGCTTATGAGGGCCTTCACGACGGTCTTTGAGCTGAGGAATGAAAAGATTCCGACGCTCAGTATCGCAATAGAGAAGAACTCTATAACTCCAATATTCAATGGTCCACCAACTAGATCGTTTATGTTCATTTAGACACCTCTCTTTCGCCCAGGTACATTGCACCCAGCATCGCTGCAATCAGGAGGAAAGTAATTATCTCGAATGGGAGCAAGTATGTGGAAAAAAGCGTCTGCGATATTCCGTATTTGCCCATACCTGTACCGATTGAGAAAGGTGCTCCATTTGGGAAGTTGGATGGCTGGATGAAAGTTAGCATGATCAGGAACAGGATGACACTGAAAAATAGTGCAAGTTTATTCTGCATCCAGATACCTCCTTGACATCATCACTGAAGTAAGTATCAGCGTGACAATTGCTCCGGCATAAACGAGAACCTCTATTGCTGATATGAAGTAATTCTCCAGAAAGAAGAAAATCGCTGCAACATCCACCACCAGGAAGGTAAGCCATAGAGCGGAATGAAGGAGGTTCTTGCTTCCTGCCGAAAGAATTGCGAATCCTATCCCCATTATGCCCAGAATATATAGTAAAATCATTTCTTGTCGCCCTCCCATAATTCGCTCTCTTTTTTGGATAGCATAAGAGGTGTATACCTCATGTTCCCGCGTTCAAAGTGAACTTCATCCACCTCTGCTTCCAGCGTTATTGCACCCGTTGGGCATATCTCTTCACATAAATTGCAGTGAGTACAGATTGAAACATCAACGCTGGGATAGAGCTGCCTCCTGTTTGGATATTTTTTCTCGAACTCTTCCTTTTTGCCGTAAGCAAATGTGGCCATCTTTATTGTACCATTTGGGCAGATCTGTTCACAGAGCGTGCACCCGATGCATGCATCAAGGTCAAGGAACACTCGTCCGGTGGTCCTTGTGGGATAGTCCAGTTTTTCCTCGGGGACCTGTCTGGTGACTCTTGGTTTGAAGCCATTCGTGAACACAGTCCAGACGCCCTTTAGCACGCCAGCTATTCCTTCAATAGGTCCCGGTATTCTATCAGTTTGAGTCATTTAGAACCACCCTCCTACGGTCAGAGCAAGTCCTGCGCTTATCAATAGATTGATTATGCTCAGTGGAAGCAGGTATTTCCACCCCAGATTCAGGAATTGGTCTATCCTGACCCTCCCTAGAGCTATCCACGACAGCAGGAATATTACCATGAATATTGCGGCCTTTATCAGTAACCAGAACAATCCTGGTATGAATGGGAAAGGACCTTCCCATCCTCCCAGGTAGAGAGTTGCTACAACAAAAGAAGTCAGTGCCATAAATCCAAAATTTGCCATGTAAAAGATTCCGTATCTCATGCCTGAGTACTCCGTGGAGTAACCGCTGACCAGTTCACTCCCACTTTCTGGGAGATCGAATGGAGGAATGGATTGCTTGGCTATCATTGCAAAGAAGAACACGAAAAAACCCAGGACCTCTGGGATAATGAATGGTATATTCCTCTGTGCATAAACAATTGAATTTGCACTGTAACTACCAGCCAGTATTATAACTGATATCACAGAAATCATCATTGGCACCTCGTATCCGATATCCTGCGCAGCAGATCTCAGTGCTCCATATAACGAAAATTTGTTGTGCGACGAGAGACCACCAATAATCTCTCCGAGTGGAGAAATTATCATGAACGCAATGAGGAAAAGCACGGTATAGGGGAAATTCAACACCATCAGGTTAAGAATGGATATGTTCCCGAATGGGATCAGAACAAATCCTAATGCTACTGGGGTGAAAACAATATAAGGTGCAAGCTTGAATGCAATCCTATCTGCTCTTGAAGGGATCAGGTCCTGTTTCTGGATAAGCTTGAATACGTCAGCAATCAACTGAAGCGACCCCCACGGGCCAACCCTGTTAGGACCTATCCTGTTCTGTAAGTCAGCCATATACTTCCTGAACACGTAGACAAGAATAACAACGAGAAGCATCGAAAGGGCAAAGACTATGATCACCTCAACGAGTCCCACAATTGCCCATGCTATCCATTCGCCAACCGGGTAACCGCCCCAGTTAAAGGGAATGAAGTTTATGTGAAGGAATTTCAGGATACCGTAAAGTATGCTCAAAATGAAGTAGAATAAGTCCATCACCTATCGACCTCCCCAAATACAGGATCCATTGAACTGACCGTCGCGGTAAGATCTGCTATCTTGTATCCTTTCAACATAACAGGTGTCGCTGAGAGATTGGCAAAACTTGGACTCCTTATTCTGAACCTGTAGGGCATTGTTGATCCATCCCCTACCAGATAGATTCCAAATTCCCCCTTGGGTGACTCCGTCGGAACGTAACTTTCTCCATTTGCCTTCAGCCGGATCAGCATCGGTTTGGCATATTTCTTGTTATAGAAGTCGCCTTCAGGCAATTTTGTCAGAATCTGTTCCACTATCTTTATGCTCTGCTTCATCTCTTCTAGTCTCACCAGAAACCTTGCATAAACGTCTCCCTCTGGTCTCGTCGGCACGTCAAAATTGATATCTTTGTAAAACAAGTATGGCTGATTCTTCCTGAGATCCCAACTTTTTCCTGATGCCCTCAGCATTGGGCCGGTGACACCATAAGAAAGGGCGTCCTCAAGACTCAGCTTTCCTACCCCCGTCGTCCTCTTAACGTAAATATAGTTTTTCTTGAATATTCCCTCTATCTCTTCCAGCTTGGTGACGAAATTGCCGGTGAATTCTCGTATCATTTCTATTGCTTTTGGGGTTACATCGGAATAGACACCTCCTATCGCAAAGTAATTGTAAAGAAGCCTGCTGCCGGTGACTTCATCGAATATCCTGAGTATCCTTTCCCTTTCCCTGAAGCAGTAGAAGAAAGGGGTCAGCATTCCCATATCAAGACCGTGGGTACCGAACCATATCAGATGGGACGCAACCCTGTTTAACTCTACAAGCATCATTCTGATCCACTGGGCTCTTTCCGGTACCTGGATGTCCATGAGTTTTTCTGCAGAGAGCACGTAGCCTAGCTCACCATTTAAGGATGCGACGTAGTCAAGCCTGTCGACATATATCATCGCTTTCGGATAGTAGCCCATCTCTGCCAGTTTTTCGGCATTCCTGTGCAGGTAACCTATGACAGGGTAGGCATCTACAATGTATTCCCCGTCAAGTCTAACTTTGATTCTTAATACTCCGTGGGTGGATGGATGCTGCGGGCCGAAGTTGACCTCTATGAGCTTGTCCTCCATCAGTATCCCTCCCTGGGATCAAAAGATACTCTATCTTCGCCATCTTCCCCGAGATTCACAAACTGCTTCTTGTCCAGAGGGTAGTCTTTCCTCAGTGGGTGGCCGACCCATCCCTCCGCAAGAAGAAGTCTTTTGAGATTAGGGTGACCCTTGAATTTGATTCCAACCAGATCCCAGGTTTCCCTTTCGTGCCAGTTTGCCCCGGCCCAGAGACCAGTCATGGAATCTACTTCTTCATCCGTTTTCGTCTTGACTACCAGCCTGTTTCCGTTTGTTGTTGAAAGAAGATGGTAAACGACCTCTAGGTGATCTTTGTAGTCTATACCTGTGATCATCAGGAGCACATCAAATCCTTCGTCTTTCCTCTCCTTCATGAATGCAAGAATGTTCTCCTTTGCAACGTAGACCGTTCTAGTCCCGTCCTTTGAGGTACCCTCAGATTCAATCGGTATCAATGTTTCACCTTCCCGGATACAATACCATCCTGCAACTGCTTCAGTGCGCTGATAAGCGCTTCTGGCCTGGGAGGACAGCCAAACAGATATATGTCCACGGGTATAACCTGGTCTACCCCATCCACGACTGAGTACCCTCTTACGTACGGTCCTCCAGCAGTTGCACAGGCCCCCATAGAAATTACGTATTTCGGGAAGGCCATCTGATCGTACAACCTTCTGATTCTGGGTGCCATCTTCTTGGTAACTGTTCCGGAAACTATCATCAGGTCGGAGTGTCTTGGGGAATCCCTGAATACATCAGCCCCGAACCTGGCCCAGTCATAATCAGAGCCCATGGAAGACATCATTTCAATGGCGCAGCAGGCAAGCCCGAATGTAAAAGGCCAGAGAGATTTTCCCTTCCCCCATCTCAGTGCCTCGTCGAGAGTCGTGAGAAGTATACTATCCGACATCTGCCCACCTCATGTAACCTTTCCTTACAGCGTAAACAAATCCAAAGAGCAGAATCGCTATGAATAGAACAACGTTCATGAATGCTCCCGCTCCAAGTGCTTTAACATCGCCAGCCCAGGGAAGAAGCAGCAGAAAATCAACGTCAAATATGATGAAAGCTATTATGAAGAAGAGGTATTGTAACGGAAGTGGTGCCTGGAAATCCCCAGTAGTCACTTCCCCGCATTCATAATTGTCGTTGGTGTATTTACCGTAGGTCTTGGGTGAAAATTTATGGGCGACAGCTAACAGCATGGAAACAATTATAGGTACTACCACGACTGCTAGAGCAAGAGCAGTCATTTCAGGGGTCAAGCTCATCTATCCCTTATTGACTATGCAAATTTATATTTTTGGAAATCAGCTTTCAATTCATTAACGCCTGGAAAACGGGAAAAATACTTAGTTGCAAAAGATGAGGAAAATAATTAAAACTAAATATGCCAATATAAAGGCAAGAATAATAATAAAAGAATTAATAAGTCTGGATTCTAAGATTGAGCAGTTTCAAGGATTGATTTTCTATCCGGACCAATTTTTGCAGGTTTCTGTTGGTATTTCACGAATACATTCTTCGCGAGCATACCCTTGAGCAGCTGAATTGCCAAAGCTGGATCAATTCCTTTTGGGCAAACGTCTGAACATGCGCCTGCGAAATGGCACCTCCAGACGCCGTGCTTGGAATCCAGCAAATTCAGTCTCTCGTTGAAGCCTATATCCCTGGAGTCTGCAATGTATCTGAATGATTGCGCCAGCGCTTGCGGACCCAAGTATAACTCGTCTGTAGCCATCGTGGGACATGCTGATAGACAGGCACCGCACATAATGCACTCTGTGAACATTGAGTACAGCTCTCTTTCCTCTGGAAGCTGAAGGAATTCCCCAGTCACTTTTTCTTCCTGCCTGATAATGTAGGGCTTGATACTTTCATGATTCCTGAAAAGCTTGGTCAGATCGGGAACCAGGTCTTTGACAAGATCGTAGTTTCCCATAGGATCGACTTTGATCAGATCCTTTCCTAGATCGAGAATTTGGGTCTGACAGGCCAGCCTCTCCCTGTTATTTATTATCATGGCACAGGAGCCGCATATTCCCATCCTGCAGGAATACCTTGCAGCAAGAGAGGGATCTATATGCTCCTTGATATAAAGTATTCCATCTAGGACAGTCATGCCTCTCTGTACTGGCACCTTGTATTCCATGTACTTTGGAAGTTCCTTCTTCTCCGGATCGTATCTCCTGACCCTTAAGGTGACTGTTTTTACTACCTCTCCAAATCCCTTTAACATGAGTTCCATTTATAATCCTCCTCCAAGCAGCATCGTCACAACCGTCTTAGAGCCCCATATGAATATGATCAGCCCTGCTACAAGCATGATGTAGGTGATTGCTTTCTCAGACCTATCACCTGGGAACTGCTCTGAAAGTATGATCCTGAATCCGTTGAATATGTGAAATACCAGGAATGTGAGAAGAAGCTCAAATATTGAACCCCAGAACAGAGTGTGGTATATGGTGGTCACTGTAGTATAATAAAGGGTACCTCCCGTAAGCGTATGCGTAGAAGTGGAGTTGTTTGCATACTGGTAAAGCACCTTGTCACTTGTTGGGGCAAGAGCGCTGATTGCGAGAAAATGCAGTGCACCTAAAACAAGTATGAAGATTCCGGTAATATATTGTATCAGCATTATCTTTGATTCTTTCACAGTATCACCCCTGTGAAAATATAAACTATGCCAAAGATGCTAATTATGATCATGAAAATGCCTAGCAGTATTTTGAGCACCATGTTCCAGCCACGTAATGACTTGGCCTTGTATGGGTATTCAATCCTGTACGGCTTTGGCATCAATAGTCCACTTTCAGTTATAGTCAGCCTAAGACCATTAAGGGCATGGAATGTTGCGGCCAGCAGTATACCGGACAGGATGTACGGGCCAAAATGAACCCCGAAAGGCCAATCCAGGAATACCATTGTACTATTCCACGTAATGGGACCATCCAGTATTCTTGATGTCTCAAAAACGTGAGCCATAAGGTAAAGACCAAGGGCTATACCCGTGAGCCTGTGGAGTGCATAAAGCCATTTGTCAGAACTGTACTTAAGCGGGTTGAACCAGAAAATCCATCCTTTCTTATTTTCAATCGCCATTAGATCACCTCAATACACCCTCGGCTCAGGTTTCCATTTGGTTAGCTTGACCGGAAGATATGAGATCAGTATTTTGTCGCCCTCCCTTCTGGCTATGGTATGCTTCAAGTAATTGACGTCGTCTCTGTTCGGATAATCTGTCCTGAAATGGGACCCCCGGCTTTCCTTTCTTTCGAGCGCACCGGTGATAACAACCTCCGCCAGTTCAACCACGTTTCTCATCTCGAATGCAGCGATTAAATTCTGGTTGTACACATTTCCTCTTTCTTTGATTATAATGCTCTTGCTCATCTTCTTAAGTTCCCTTACCGCTTTCAAGCCATCAGTCAGACCGGCTTCGTTCCTGAAGACGTACGCATCTTTATCCATAATGTCCCAGAGTCTCCTCTTTATCTCATATGGGTCATTGTCCCCGTTTTGATTGTTGACTTCAGCAACAATGGATTCTGCGTGTTTCCTGTCTCCTTCTAACAGGGAAACACCATTATTGTTCTTCAACAGCCATTTAGCAGCCTCTCCTCCGGCAACTTTGCCAAATACCACACATTCACTGGTTGAATTCGCCCCGAGCCTGTTTGCGCCATGAGTTGAAACGCATGCAGCTTCCCCTGCAGCCCAAAGGCCATCCACGCCCGTATTACCAAGAACGTTTACATTGATGCCCCCCATCGTGTAGTGGGCCGCAGGTCTTATTGGAAGTGGACTCTCCACTGGGTCTATACCGACATAATGTATTCCTATTTCCCTGACCTGGGAAAGTTTCTCCTTGATTTTCTCCGCACCTATAGGAGAGAAATCCAGTAGTACATAATCAAGACCATTTGGACCCTTGAATCCCTTTCCATTGAGTATTTCAGTCATTATACTCCTTGATACAATGTCCCTGGGTGCAAGATCCTTTTTTTTCGGGGCGTATCTTTCCATGAACCTTTCTCCCTGTGCGTTTTTCAATATACCTCCGTCCCCCCTTACGCCCTCAGTTATCAAGATCCCTGATGGCACCAGCCCGGTCGGATGGAACTGGACGAATTCCAGGTCCTTCATCTCGAGTCCCCTCCGCAATGCTATCGCAAGACCATCTCCTGTCACGAGATGCGAATAGGTTGTATATCCGTAAAGCCTTCCAAGACCCCCAGTGGCTATAATTCCGGCCTTTGCCTTGAAAATTCTAATCTCACCTGTTGCAATGTCTATTGCAACCACTCCTCGGAACCTATTGTTATCAATGAGGAAGTCGACGGCAAATTGCTCGTGAAACTTGTCCACATTCCCATATTTCAGGAGTGTATCATATAGGGCGTGCACTTCGAAAAATCCTGTTCTATCTGAAGCATATGTGGCCCTGTTGAATGAGTGCCCGCCGAATGCCCTCTGGGCAATCCTTCCATCCTCTCTTCTCGCCCAGGGCAGTCCCCAGTGCTCCAATTCCATGATGTCTACTGGACATTGTCTCACGAAGAATTCAATTACGTCCTGGTCGGCGAGGTAGTCAGATCCCTTGATGGTATCATACGCGTGAAGATCAAATGAATCCCCCTCTTCCTCGTACAGAACTGCAGCAGACCCACCTTCCGCAGAAATTGAGTGGGCCCTCATAAGCTGATTCTTTGCAATTATTGCAATTCTCAATTTTCCTTGCCCGGTCTTGGCTGCTTCTATAGCAGCTCTGAGACCTGCCAGGCCAGATCCTATAATTACTAAATCATAATCAAGGACTTCAACCAAATAGATCGCCGATTAGGTAGTATATGAACCTATAAAAAAATTCGTAAGAGAATTAGAATTAGGCACGGTAAAATCCAGTGAAGACTATTAATTACAAAATATTCCACGATATCTCGTCAGATACACCCAATATTTCCCGCTGTTGGAGGCCATTCTTTCGTATTCAACGAAAGGAAAAATGATAATTAAGCAAGAGACCCAAAAATTATGTGGCGGCGATTGAGAAAAGGAATATCAGGAATCCTGAGATAACCAGTCCCTCCACTTCGTCCCCAGGGATGTGCTCAAATTTGAACAATAATCCTGCCATTTCCATGATAAGCAGACCAAGAAAGAAAAGTGGGTACTTGAACCTGGACGGAAGGAGATGAGGCATTATATCCCTCCTCCCGAATGCACAAGCATTATGTTCGGGATTACCCCTGCTGAGAGTCCTCGAAGATATATGTCCACGAACACGAACATCACAAGGCTAATCCAAGCAAGCGTTTCGTGATGCTCGTTGAACCTTGACTGTATCCTGAAGAATGTGGTCTTCCTGTCTCTATTTGCAGGACATGTGAAGCAATCTTTGTACCCTCCGGTCAGGTGTCTTACTGAATGGCATGAGAAGGTGTAAAGGGTCACTGCAATGGTGTTTACAGTCAATATGATTGTACCCAGTGAGAGAGTCAGGGAGCCTGAATATACTATTGAATAGTATATGTCATAATAGAAGAATGGAAGTATTCCCCATGCAGTATACATGAAATATCTGTGGAAGTTTTCCACCCTGAAGAATCCCGTTTCTCCGGAATATTTCCTTCTTGCTGAATCCATTCTTTCATTTACCGTGCAAGTATTCGGGTGATTGAATAAATGACGATGATAATCCTTTCTGTATGCGTAACACGTGAGACGGAACAGGACAACAAGCGGGAGTATGAGTACCGTCGGAGTATAGAATGGATCAGTAAGGCCGTCCTTTACCGGTACGGGGAAGGAGAGAAGCACATAAGTCCCTATCACAGAAACAAGAACAAATGACCAGAATCTCCAGTTTGGTTCAAGAAACTCCGGAGGCAGCAAATGCAGATTTGAAGATTCATTTGCACTTCTCATTTCCTTTCACCCTCTTTCCTACTTCTTCGGATGATTATTGCGATTGGGTCGTAGAAGGCATTGACTGCCCTCTCCTTCTCCGGAATGATTGCATTATCAGTTATTCGTATCTCCTCTGGACATACGCTCTGGCAACACTTGGTTATATTGCAGAAACCCAGTCCCCCCTCTGAATTAAGGAACTCTGATCTATTGAGTGAGTCCAGTGGATGCATGTCGAGTGATGCAGCCTTTACGACGTGTCTTGGTCCTACGTATCCAGATTTGTGCTCCCTTATCACGTGACATACATCCTGACAGAGGAAACACTCTATGCACTTCTTGAACTCCTTTGATCTTTCAATATCAATCTGTGACATCCTCCACGGTTTTTCAATCCCTTTTTTCGGAGTGAATGGAGGGATCCTCCTGAGAATATCCCAGTTTTCTGACACATCAGTCACCAGGTCCTTTACAAGCGGAAATGCACCCATTGGGGATACTGTGACCTTTTTCCCTCTAAAAGAATCTATCCTGGTCTTGCACATAAGCGATGGTTTGTGATTTATTTCCGCTGAGCAGGAACCACATTTCCCTGCCATGCAGTTCCACCTAATTGACATGGAAGGGTCTATGTGCCTTTCTATATATTTCATGGCATCCAGGACGACCATGCCTTCCTCTACCGGCACCTCATAGTCCACGAAACGACCTTTCGTCTCGATTTCTGGATTGTGACGGTACACTGAAATTGTTATTTTATCCATCAGTACTCCTCCGGTTCAACTAATTTTTTCAGATCGTCTGGCAGTTCTGGAACTGCCCTCCATTCAAGTTTCATTTCATCACCAGCCCTCACATAAATCAGGTTCTTTCTTAACTGTGGGTCCTTTTTCGGGAAGTCAGCTCTTGCATGTGCCCCCCGGCTTTCCTTTCTTTCTATAGCACCCCTGATAATTGCTTCTGCTGCGATAAGCATCAGTGGGAACTCAAGACACTGCAGGAGTCCCTTGTTGTATCGGATGCTCCCATCAACGCCGAGTTTCGTTGACTGCATTTTCAGTTCCAGGATTATATTTAGGGCATCGTTTAGATCATTTCCATTCCTGATTATACCCACTTTTTCGCTCATCGTATCTTCGAGTTTTGTTGCCAGATCGTAAGGGTTCAACCCATCCTTGTTCAGGTATGATTTGACTCTTTCCATTTCAGCAATCAGCAGCGATTCGTCCACAGAGCCGAATCCTGATCTCTTTGCAAAATTTGACGCTCCTTCACCGCTTCTTTTACCGAATACGAGAATATCGGCCAGCGAGTTTCCTCCAAGACGGTTTGCCCCGTGAAGTCCGCTCGCAACTTCACCTGCGGCGAATAGCCCTGGGACATTCGTTGAGGTCGTTTCCGGATCTACCCTAATCCCACCCATCTGGTAGTGTACAGTGGGCGCAACTTCCATCTTTTCCCTTGTGATATCCACCCCTGCGAAATCAAGGTACTGCTTGTACATGCTCGGCAACTTCTTCTTTATGAAATCCGCTCCTTTGTGGGTGATATCTAAATACACCCCTCCGTGTTCCGTCCCGCGTCCTGCCATAATTTCAGCGTAGTTTGCCCTTGCAACGATGTCCCTTGCATCCAGTTCCATTTTCTTGGGGGAGTAACGTTGCATGAATCTTTCACCCTTGGCATTCAGCAGTATTCCTCCTTCTCCTCTCACTCCCTCCGTAACCAGTAATCCCTTCACTCCTGGCGGGTAAACCATTCCCGTCGGATGGAATTGTATCATCTCCATGTCCATAAGCTCTGCACCCACCTGGAATGCAAGGCCAAGCCCGTCTCCAGTGGACTCCCAGGAATTTGATGTCACCTTGAAAATCCTTCCACACCCCCCTGTGGCAATGATCGTGGCCTTGGCACGGAAGTAATGAAAAACCCCATCGCTCAGCTTCAGACCTAAAGCACCAACAACCCTTCCCTCATTGGTGAAAAGTTTCGTGACGAAAACTTCGTCGTATACCTTTACTTTCCTATGTAGAAGCTGGTCCTCAAGAGTTCTTATGATCTCCAAGCCTGTCCTGTCTCCAACATGGCAGAGTCTCCTGTAAGTGTGTGCTCCAAATGCCCTCTGCATTATTCTCCCGTCAGGAGTCCTGTCGAAGAGAGCACCGTATTCCTCCAGTTCCCTGACCCTCTCCGGTGCTTCTTTAGCAAGTATTTCAACCATCCTGTAGTTTGAGATGTAAACACCTTCTATGAAAGTATCAGAAAAGTGCACCTGCCAGTTATCCTTTGAATCAACATTCGCAAGACTAGCAGCAATCCCTCCTTCAGCCATCACAGTGTGAGCCTTCCCTAGAAGAGACTTAGAAAGTATAGTGACGGAGGAGCCTGAGTCAGACGCTGCGATCGCTGCCCTCATTCCTGCTCCACCTGCCCCGATTATTAGGACGTCTGTTTCATGCACAATATATTGACTGCTCATTTTAACACTTCACAGAGCTTTCGCCTTGTGAAGAAGTTTAGGCTGAATATAAATCTTTAGTATCCCACAGCATTTTATATGCCGTTATATTCTGTTATTGTCAATTAACAAATTCCAAATTATCAAATTGCCGAAAAGTCGATAAGATTCTTCCTCCTGTCCTTGCTTAAGAGCACAATTCTGGAATCTTCCCTCTCTCCGCCAAAATCATAATTCAGGTAACCACTCAACCTGTTGGAGAACTCTCTTATTTCCTCGTGCGACGGCATATTTTCAATGGAAAGCCTCCCCTTGGAGCCACCAACATGTACGTACCCCTTGTTCTCGATGAAATCTGGATCTGCCCTCTTATCAAGTTTGTAATAATCCTCAATGTACCCAAGATTGAAGTCCTTTACCAGAGTGTGTCTTATCACTGTTCTGGTGTCCACAGTGGAAAGGAAATCGAGTGTTTTCATCAATCTCTCCCATCCATCCCTGTAAGTTGGGTTTAGCAGCTCCCTGAATATTTTCTCGTTTGGGGCGGCAACCGTCACATAGAGCTGGGTCGGAAGTGTTTCCAGCTTTTCCAGAGCTTCGGGATTCGTCCCATTAGTGACAAGGAAAGTTGATATCTTCCTCTGTTTCGCTTCGTAAAGGAGATCGTTCAGTTTTCCGTAGAGAGTGGGTTCACCAGTCAGGGAAATTGCCATGTGCTTTGGTTGCTGTGCTTCGAGCCATTTCTTAATGTCAGTCCTGCCATCGCCCTTGAATCCTGTCAGGAGCTGCTTCTGGGCAAGGATGCTCCCTTCCATCACCCCAAAAGCATCATCTTCTTCAGGTATCTTGACCCCCTCCCATCCCTGCGCTCTCCAGCAAAACAGGCAACTTTCAGAGCACCAGTCAACAGTTGGCGTCATCTGCACGCATCTATGACTTTCTATTCCATAGAATGTCTGTTTGTAGCACGGTCTGTTATAATAGAGGGACTGTCTCATCCAGTGGCATAGTTTGACGGCAGAATGGTTGCCGACTATCTTGTATCCCTGCTTTTCCAGAGCTTTTCTCTTGATTTCATCCATACGTTCACCATTTGTTTGCAGTTACAATGAATCCCGTGTGGTAGAGGAATGAGGACTCCGGCCTGAGCCCTGATTCGCTCATTTTAATCGGGATGTCGACAATTTCATGTATATTCACTAAAAAACCGTTTTCTTTCATGAAACGCGAAAATGCTTCAGCCTGCGAATAGGTTGGAAGAATGGAGCCCACGTTCCTGACATTAGCCATTTTTCCTTCGAGAAATATGTGGGGTTCCGGACTGTCGATGAAAACATCTTCATATTCTTCAATTGGGGCCTTCATCCCGTCTTCGTTCACTGCTTTTACGAGTCCTTCAACTTCAAATCTGTTTATGTTTCTTTTTAACAGTTCAAATGAGTCTTTATTGATCTCGTACGATTCTATCCTGACACGAAACATCAAAGATGCCATAATTGAGAACCCACCATTCCCACCTCCTATCTCCAGCAACTTTTCCCTGAATGGCAAATTCATTTTGAAACCAATAAAAGAGACGTCCTTGGGCAAAATAATTTGGGGACCACGTTCTAGAGAACCCGACACATCCTCCAGCGCTGCCTTTCTGATCTTGAATTTCCTGGAACCCAGTTCCACCTCATTCATGTCTATTGAGAATTTCTCAGTATCGATGTTGCCCAACCCCCTAACGTAAATCAGGCCTGACCTGTTAGAGAAGCAGAAATTTTCATTTTCGTCATATAACGTCAGCAGCACATTGGGTTAGAAAAAAGGATTTAAAATAGGTTTTCCTAAGGGTGATGTGCAAGCACAGGAAGAACCGCTGAAATTCTTTTTGGAAAACAATTATCTCAGGAAAAAATGCACAAAATGCGGCATGTCATTCTGGACCTTGGACGCTGATAGGACCACGTGTGGGGAGGTGCCATGTGACCCTTATTCGTTCATTCATAATTCTCCGACATCAAAAGGATATTCGCTTGAAGAGATGAGAGAGGAGTTCCTTTCCTTTTTTGAGAAGTATGGACACAAGAGAATAAAGAGGTACCCTATCGTTGCAAGGTGGAGGGAAGATGTATATCTTGTGAATGCAAGCATATACGATTTCCAGCCTCACGTCACGTCTGGAAAGGTTCCACCACCTGGGAACCCTTTAGTCATATCGCAGCCGTGCATAAGGACTGTTGATCTTGACAATGTCGGCAAAACAGGAAGGCACCTTTCGGTCTTTGAGATGGGAGGGGCAAAATCTTTCAATTTTCCTGGGAAGGAGATCTACTGGAAGGACAAGGCTGTTGAATATTCCAGACTCTTTCTAGAACATCTTGGCGTAGATAGAAACGAAATCATCTATAAGGAGAAACCCTGGTTTGGCGGCGGGAATGCAGGTTCCGCAGTTGAGGTCATGGTAAGGGGACTCGAGGTTGCAACTTTGGTCTTTATGGACATGATAGAGGACCCATCTGGCGAATATGAATTTGATGGATTGAGATACAGGAAAATGGAGAACAGGATCGTTGATACGGGATACGGAATCGACAGACTAGTCTGGTTATCTCAGGGGACAGATACAATTTTTGAGTCGCTTTATCCGGATTTAGTCAAGAAACTGATGGAGGAGGTTGGTATCTCCACTCCTAAATTCTTAGGGAAGTTCATAGCTGAATCTTCCAAAGAGGATGGGTCTGAACAAAAATTTCTCAGAGCTTTGTCAGAAGAAGATAGGGAAACGATGGAGAAACTCCTCCAGATTTATGTGCTTGCTGATCATTCTAGGTCTTTGACATTCCTGTTATTTGATGGACTTGTTCCTTCCAATTCCAAAGCAGGATATGTCTTGCGGATGCTGATAAGGAGATCGCTGCTCTCCTTACAGAAATTGAAACTGAATGGAGGCCTCTGGCCACTGATAGAGATACAGGAGAAAAGATTTGGCAGTCTCATAGATAAGAGGCTTGAGAGGTCAGCGAGGGAAATAGTCCATTTGGAGACAGAAAGATTCAACGAATTGCTGAGTAAGGGGGACTCTCTCATAATCAAACACGCCAGGAATGGGACAATGTCTGAAGATGACGCCGTAATGCTCTTCCAGAGCAACGGACTGCCTATTGAATACATAAGGGAGAGGGCTCAGGTCCTCAATATTAAACTTCCGGAATCAATATCGAAATTCAAGGGTTTTGCAAACCAGAGAATAGAAGGGGTCGAGAAAGAAAAGGTTGGCATAGGGTCTTATCCCGCTACAAGGAAGCTGTATTATGAGGATGAGAGGAATTTCGAATTCAAAAGCAAGGTAGTTGGCATTGAAGGCAACAAAATCATCCTTGAAGAAACCTCCTTCTACCCAGAAGGAGGGGGGCAGCCTTCAGATACTGGATATCTGACGGTCAACGGTACCAAGCATAATGTGATAGATGTACAGATCATAAACAATGTTGTGGTCCACACCCTGGATGATGCAGACGGAATAATGAAGGGAGATTATGTATCCGGGTTCGTCGATGTGGAAAGAAGGGACAGGCTGATGAAGAATCACTCTGCCACACACATACTTCTCTCATCTATCAGGGACGTCCTTGGACTCCACGTATGGCAATCAGGTGCACAGAAGGACCCTATCGTCAGCCGCCTGGACATTACCCACTACAAGGATATATCCCGTGAAGAATTAAAAGCAATAGAGATGAGGGCAAATCAGATCATCAGAATGAACCTCCCTCTGCACAAGGAATTTGTAGACAGAGACAAGGCAGAGGAAAATTTTGGCTTCACCCTTTACCAGGGGGGAATACCTGCCGGGAACAGTCTCCGGCTGGTGGAGATACCTGGAATTGATGCTGAGGGGTGCGGTGGTACCCACGTTGACTGGACTGGAGAGGTAGGGCTGATAAAGATACTCAGAATAGAGAAGATCCAGGATGGAGTCATTCGTTTCCATTTCACATCTGGAAAGTCGGCCGTGGAGCAAGATCAGATGATTGATGATGAACTGATGGCAATCAAGGAAGAAATGGGAAGCGACCCCATTCAGTCTTATAACAGCATGAGGAAGGAGATTTCTGAAGTGAGAAGGGCATTAGCATCAGGAACGAAGGATCATAAGGTTAGATTTGGAAAAAGAATGATAAGGTTGATTGAAACTGATGAGGTTATTGCAAATGACGTATCAAGAAGCCTTGGGGATGGGGTGGGAATTGTGATTTCCAAGGAAAGGATCAGGGTGGCTTCAGGAAGAAATGATGCATCCGCCCTCGAGATTTTGAGACTGATTGAAAGCGCAGGGTTGGTGAAAGGTGGAGGGAACCCTCAATTTGCGCAGGGGAAAGTATTAAGGGAAAATTTGGATTGGAAATCAGTCAAAGAGGCGATAATTCATCACTGAAGATGAACTAGATAACCTACGGAGAGAAGTTGGAAAATATTTCACCGTGACGAAATCCCTGGAAGAACAGCCGGGGCTCTATAATTTTCACGTTATCATTACTAAGGACCTTGAGGAGGATTTCAGGAAACTGAACAATGAAATGAAGTCAATGGGATATATACCAATAATCTCGAAGAGAAGAGATCAAGGTTCTGAAATAATCCTCTCTGTCATAAAAAGGAGAAAGCAGAAGAGGTTTGGAATCTGGGTGAACATAGTACTCCTAGTAGCTACGCTAGCCTCAACCATTTACGTGGGGGAAGGGCTTTATGTGAGCTATTTCAATATAGGTGCAAATGGACCGCTCCAGTATTTCTATGGCTTCCTATACTTCTCCCTTCCTTTGCTAATCATTTTGGGAACGCATGAACTGGGACATTATTATGTTGCGAAGAAAAACGGCGTTGCTGCTTCCCTTCCTTTTTTCATACCCGCTCCGATAACAATTCTTGGGACTCTTGGGGCCTTCATTTCGCTTCGGGACCCCATCCCTGACAGGAAGACGCTGATTAGAATTGGAGCTGCAGGCCCACTTGTAGGATTTGTGATGAGCATAATTGTAGGTTTCATAGGGGCATATCTGGGTATTATTCAGAAACCTGTAGTCGTTACAAGCCAACAAATCACGTATTCGATCAACCTTCCATTTATATACTCAATCGTCCCATGGTTGGTACCGAAGAATGTTCACCCGGTTGCCTTTGCCGCCTGGGTTGGATTCCTGGTGACCGCAATAAATCTGTTCCCCATCGGCCAGCTTGATGGTGGCCATGTTGCACGAGGACTCCTCGGTGAAAATGCAAAATATCTGAGTTATTCCTTTATCGCAATATTAATTTTCTTAGGCATATACTATCCAAGCTGGATAATTTTCGCTATCCTGGTTGTAATTCTTGGAATAAGTCATCCTCCTCCTCTTAACGACATTTCCAAACCGAAAATGAAGGAAATAACGGTGGGGGTGATCGCAATTCTTCTGGTAGTCATTTCATTTTCAACTGTCCCTATCAGCCCTGCTGTGCAGCACATTGTTCCTGAGACAGCTACAGCATCGTTAAGCGATGGGAACAATTTCCTCATGGCCAATTATGCTCCGTTCAGCAGTGAGAATTACACGTTGAAGGTGGATAATCCTAACAATGCATCAATATCACTTCAGGTTCAGCTGAACAACATTCCTGGATTCATTGAGAGTGGTTCTATCAATGAATCTTTGGCCCCCCACCAGTCGAGATACGTGGAGATTGCGTACCAACTGGCCAATGATTCACAAAGGGGCATTTTCCGTGCTTACATTAACGTCACGACCTCAGTGAAATCATTCGCGTACACAAGGACCTTCACAGTTGCAGGAGTGGATCCAAATGTTACGGCGAATCTGGAAAATCCGCTTTTTTCAAAATCACCAACCATGAACATTAGCCTATACAATGCTGGGCTGGGAGACAATTTTACTGTTTACGGGTTTAATTCCAGTTCGGTATTCACCATTGGTCCAACCTTGTTGAACTATTCATTCACCAATTCGATCACTGTAATTGCCCTCAGCGGATATTCATCTAGAAACATTGAGATCTCTTTTACTTATCCACAGACTTACGGAGGAGCAGTTCTAATGGATTCTCAATACAACGCGGTTTTCATACTTTACGGTCCGCCATAGTGACGGAGAATGAGTGAAGCCAATGACAAAAAATTATTTAAGTAATCGAAATGCTTCAGCCATTATGCAAGATTACGATGTGTTGGTTGCTGGCGCTGGTATTGCGGGCTCAACTGCTGCGGCAATGGCTGGCAAAATGGGGAGCAGGGTACTTCTTTTGGATAGGAACAAGGAAACGGAGCCGGGAAAAAAGACGCTGTGGGGATGGGTATGCGGTGATGCCGTGGCTAAGTCACACATCGAGTTCGTCAGAAAGAATCTGGGAAACATATTCACGGGGGATGATCTCGGACTTCCGGTGGATGGGGTCATGGCCCTGTCACCTGATCTTCAATATAAGCTCCCTTTTGACGGCGAGGGGTACAGTCTGGAGAGACCGATATTTGGGGCCACGCTCTTCAATGCTGCGATCAAGAATAACGTAGAGTTCAGGGGAGGTTTCAGCATTGAGGCACCTATTGTGGAAGAGGGGTTTGTAAAAGGAGTTGTGGGAAAGAATTCTAAGGGGGAGGAGGAAAAGATAAGAGCGAAGGTCGTTGTGGATGCGCTTGGAATATCCTCACTGCTGAGAAGAAAGCTTCCAGAGAATCCGTACATTGACAGGGAGATTGATTACGAGGACCTTGAACTGACTGGAAGATTCATCTATAAAATTGAAGATTACGAGAATGACCTGAAATATTATGATCCAAAATATGCCCTAATACACCTAAACCAGAACATGGCTCCAGGTGGATATGGGTGGGTTTTCCCGAAGAAAGACGGGAGGGTGAATGTTGGACTGGGAGTACAGCACAAGAGTCTTGAATTGAGAAATGCTAAATTTGGAGAGAAGGATAACCTGAAATCTCTGATTGACAAATACGTGAAATGGAACAGGACTTTCAAGAAATACAGCCTGGATGATTCCTTCAGGAACGGGGAGGGCTACTGGAGCGTCAGTGTAAGGAGGCAGATGGAAGGAATGGTATTCCCGGGTTATATAGGAGCTGGAGATTCCATGGCTTCTCCGAATCCGCTGAGTGCTGGAGGAATAGGGCCAGCCCTCATAGGGGGCATACTCGCTGGAAAGAAAGCTGCTGAATGCAGGGATTATTCAAAATGCGGGTTAGATGAGCTGTGGAGCTACAATGTAGATTACAACAAACAGTACGGAAGCAAAATGGCTGGGATGGAAGTGTTCAGGACGTTCCTCCAGTCTATGACAAACGAGGACATAGACTACGGGATGAAAAATTTCATAACGTACGAGGAAGCTGTGGAAATTACTTATGGAAGGATTCCGGAACTTTCACTTACGAGCAAGATTGGCAAGGTAATGAAGGGAATGAAGAACGTCAAGACTTTCAAGAGCCTGGTATGGACAGTGGACACGATGAAGCAGTTGAACAGGATTTATGATGGATACCCTACCACCCCTGGAGAATTTCCACAATTCAAGGCAAAAATTCAATCGATCGTGAATGATGCGAAGGAGAGACTTCCTCCCAATCCAGTTTGAAGATTGATACGTTTTCAATTTAACTGGTCTTTACATTTCGATAGAGAGTTGTCTCCGGTCATTATAGGGTTTCCAAATGGCTGTGTTATACCGTAATTATACAATTCATTTCGCTGCAACCTCTCCGGGGGGAATCATATTTTTCAGCATTTGAAGCCAATGACAATCTCCCCTTTCTTGTTCAGCTTGATTCCTGTCTCCCCTTCATAGCCGCAATCACTGCACTTTACCTCAAATGAGAAAAGGCATTCCATACTTATTTCTGGAATCGATTGCAATTTCAGATGTACTGATCCGCAATTTGGGCATTTGAGCCGCTCTGTTCTCATGATAAAAAAGGAAAAAAATTATGGGGCGTGTGCGAACCCCGATAGATGCTCTCCAACGGCGGGGATACCGATCACGAATGCCACTATTCCAGTCAGCACAAGCACTATTGCCGTCAGGACTGCGATCCACTTGTTCTTCGTCAGCACTAGAGGAAGAACCAGAATTCCAGAAACTCCAGCACCCAAGTAGAGCAGGAACATCGCAATAGGAGATTGGGTCATCTTGAGAAGGTACCCCTCATAGCCTGAAACGATTGAATATATTCCGGCGAAGAATCCGAAAAATCCTGCAAATGACAGGGAACCTTTCTTTATGATTATGGCGCCCGCTAAGAGCGTTGCCAGTCCGAATAATGCAAGTGGGTCACCGAATAGAATGCTGTAGGAACCACCTTCAGGTTCCGGCCAAAGCATGCTATAGAACAGACCATAGATCAAAGCGTAAAAACCCGTCCCGAGAAGGAAATAGGAAAACGATTGATTTACCTCTTCCTTGTCTTTTCCCAGGAAGTACCTGTATACCGCGAAGGCTGCCAATCCAAAGAACATTGTTCCGATCATCGCAAGATTCGCAGCCAGCGGATCAGAGAATACTGTCATTTAAGTCACCGTACCAATATTGCGCGATGCTATATTACTCGGCGCGTGCAAATTTGTGTATTCTTGCTCTTTGCTTAAGGTCAATTAAATATATTTAATACAAATTTAGTCTCGTATGGCAAGGATGAATATTTCGATCACTAACGAGATGGTACAGAGAATCCAAAACCTATCAAAAGAAGATAACAAAACCGTCAGTTCAATAGTGACCGAATCTATTGGTATTTACGAGTATCTTAAAGAGAATCATTTGAACTGGAAAGACCTCGAAAGATTGTCCGATTATTTGAGACTGACTAAGGCAATGAATGCCATTCCGGTACCCTCCATACTTCTTGACTTTACAATTGGCAAGTGCGTAGCGTGTTCGAAGGAAGAAACTCTGAATTCGTGGATGGATAGAGGAAAACAGCTGGGGGAGTTCATTAAAAGCATGGCAGGTACGGTAGAAGACCTCCAGGAAATAATTAAGAAATATTCCAAGTTTCTTCCGCTGGACGGGGTGGATATGAGGATTGAAGATGGAAAAATTACATTCATTGTAAATGGGGCTGGGTACAGCAAGGAATCTGCAATGGTGACTTCAGCTGGAATTCAGGGTTTTCTGGAAGTGTATGGGTACAAAGACTTCCATGCTGAAATAATTGAGGGGTTTGTGAAGGTAACGGCATCATCAACCACTGCTTCAGGAACTGCAGTGAAAGAGTGATTGACTCTGTTTTGAATGCTCCGTTTTTATTGTATTTTGAAAATGAATCATTTGCTGCGTTAAAATCATTATTATACCCTTTTGAATACTGAATGGTGGTAGAGAACCATGATAAATTGCCTTTGAATTTCAAGTACATGGTTTCAAATGCTGGTTTATCCAGATTCGGTTTCTCTACTTTCAATATCGCTATACTCTGGGTAATAATGGCGGAAACTCGTCTGCCAATAATGGCAGGGCTAGGGGACGGGATCCTGTCGGCCCCATTATTCTTCAGTTTTATAGTAGGGGCAATCGTAGATAAATCTTCCAGGAAAAGGAGAATAGCATTGCTTTCTGGAACTCTGAGGGCAGTTGCAATATCGTCCATATATGCAGCCCTTCTTGTTCACAACATACCATTAGCACTGATCGCCATATATGCCACAGGATTCTTCATCGGCTTCACTTCAGACATACTGAATTCAGTTCGAGCGGTCTGGTTCAAGGAATTTCTCACTGAGAACAATTACAAGAAGGGGAATGCACTTGATCAATCTGTCCTTTCACTTGCTGAAGGTGCCGGATATGTGACAGGATCTATTTTCCTTGACTTGGGATTTCAGAACACTTTTCTCGCTGTCATATTCATCTTCCTGATTTCGATCATCCCTGTCCTGATGATTAGGGTAAGTGAAACTTCCGGTCCCGACCATACGGATATCATAAACTCGACCAGGGAGGGACTCTCATTTATCAGGGGGAGCAGACCGATAACCCAGTTAATATATCTGATGCTGGCAACCAACCTAATATTTGGGATGCTCGGAGTGGTGTTTACCGCTTTGGTCCAGTTGCATTTCAAGTTACCTCCACATTATGCTGGTCTTATCTTTGCAATACTGGTATTTGGTATATTCATTGGTTCTGCCTTATCGGTCAACATAAAGGGAAGAGTAGGGGACATTCTGTTCTCCTCCCTTTTGCTTCTGGGCCTGCTCGTAACATCGGTATATTTCCTGAATAACATTTATCTTACACTCTTTCCGGTATTCATTTCTGGCGCCATAGTTGGGGTACTCAACGTTGCGGTTTCAACTGCGATGTTGAAAATTGTTCCAGTTGACATGATGGCAAGGGTTCAAGGCTCATTCAACACATTTGGACTTGGGGCAACTGCATTTGCGGGAATGATAGGAGGATCAATAGTGCAGGTGACCGGTCCACTTCACTCCTTCCTTTACCTTGGAGCTGGAGTGATCTGCATCTCGTTTCTTACACTCATATTCAGGGAACTCGGATCACTTCAAATTTGAATGATGACTCGGAACGGCATAATTAATAAACATTGAAATGTTTGCTTTATCGTGATGCTTCGAAGTGAGATGCCGGTCCTTCTTATAATAGACATGCAAAAAGCATGGGATGATCCCAGATGGGGAAGAAGAAACAACATGGATGCGGAAATGAATGCAGCAAAGTTGCTGAAATTCTGGAGGGAGAATGGATTGGCAGTAGCCCACTGCAAGCACGATTCCATCAGTCCTGATTCCCCCCTGAGACCAGGGCAGGTCGGCAACGAGATAAAGGAAATAGTCGCACCTGTAGAGGGAGAAATTGTTTTTCATAAGAAGGTCAACAGTTGTTTTATAGGAACAGAGCTGGAGAAGTGGCTCAGGGATAATGGGCATAACACGCTTGTTATCTGCGGTATAACTACTCAACACTGTGTATCGACAACCGCGAGAATGGCGGGCAACCTTGGATTCAGTAACTATGTCGTATCAGATGCCACTGCCGCATTCGAAGTTAAAAATGGAAATGGGGATTACTTTGACCCTGAATTGGTCCATAAACTCTCACTTGCAACCATCGAGGGTGAATTTTCAGAGATAATCGACACTCACACCCTTCTCGACAGATTGCGTTCTGAGGTATCAATTATTTAACCCAGAGCTTCACTTCTTGTTGTGTTCTTTTGCGGCATGAGCGTCTCTCTGCTTTGCGCTCGGGAAAGTTTCACCGCAAATCTTACATTTACACGACATTCTCTATCAGGGTTTCATGTTAACCCCATATTTAGGATTGACTGCTTCTTCCTTTGATTGATCCCGTCTATTATGCGTTAATGTTTTCCTCGAATCAAGAAGCAGACAATGAAACATGGACTATCTTCATTCATTGATATGGTTCAATCCTGTTTCGCATATGATGACATACACACTAAAGATTACTACAACAAAAGGGACTGTGAACTGAAAGCAGATTAATGGCCCTGATTGTAAATAGAGAAAAGGAAACTCGGCAAATGGTTTTGCAAGATATCAGGATGTCAGCCAAAGAGGATAACAGAATACATCTAGAAATATTCCATGAAAATTTAGCAAGAAATTATCTGATTACATTGAATTTCCATCCTCCAGACAGGAATTAGAAAGGGGTGGAAGGGCACTAAGACATTTAAGAATTTGAAAGAATTTTCAGTCAATTCATCGTGGAACTCTGATAATCCGCTGATGGAAATTGGAACCACGGTAATTCCTGATTTGAGGTAGAGTAAGGGTGGTGCATGAAAATGTTTATATGCGGGGGAGGGGATTTGAACCCCCGAATCCCTACGGAGCGAGATCTTAAGTCTCGTACCTTTAACCTGGCTCGGCAACCCCCGCTCGAACTTTATGTACAGGAGGTAAAAAAGGTTGTCTGAGACACACCTTTTTGTAGGTTTCTAAATAATTCCAATAATATAATCTACTATTTTCGCCTGGTCAGGTCCAGATTTTTATTTATTCGCCCCAAAGTCATTCAAACTTAAAATATGCTGAAATTATACTGGAGAGATCATCATGGATTTCAGCTTCACAGAAGATGATGAGATGGTAAGGCAGACTGCCAGGGAATTTGTAAAGAAGTACATTCTTCCAAAGAGAGATAAAATTGCATATGGAAACAAGATTCCTGATGAAATAATAAAAGCAGCATCGGATGCAGGATTTCTAGGCTTCAACATTTCCGAGAAATATGGTGGGGCTGGAGGATCAATTCACCAGATGTCAATAATAGTGGAGGAGCTGGCCAGAGGGGATGTCTCGATGGCACTCCCTGTTTACGTTCTCCTTCTGAATGGATGGCCGCTCATGCTTGAAAAATATGGGTCTGAGGAGGCAAAGGAAGAGATACTTCCCTCGGTCCTCAAGGGCAGGACATTCTTTGGGATAGGCTCCACAGAACCTTCGGGGGGCTCTGACGTTATGTCGGAAAAAACCAATGCAACCTTTAGGAATGGAAAGTGGGTTGCATCTGGAGAAAAGGTATTTATTAGTGGAGTAAGGGAGGCACTTGAACTCCCTGGTGGAGGAGGATTCCTGACCCTGATGAGAACGTCAGATCCTTCTCTTGGGTCAAAATCATTCACAACATTCGCCTTTATGCTCAAAGACGTAAGGGGGAACCTGAACAAGGAGATATCAACAACTGTTTTCAACAATATCGCCAGGGAGGGGCTCTCTACGGGTGGGTTTTCATTCAGCGACATAGAAATTGATGATAAATATAAGGTGGGGGATGCGGGAAAAGGATTCCAGATTATCATGGAAGGATTTAACGTTGCCAGGATTTACGTGGCCGCCGCCTGCAACGGAGCAGCGTCCGAGGCAATTGATATGGGAATCGATCACATGAGAACGAGGAAACTGTTTGGACAGCCCCTTGGAAGACAGGAAGGTTTACAATTCGAGCTTTCTGAGCTATATGCAAAGCTTCAATCCTCCAGGCTTCTGACCCAGAAAGCCGCGTGGACCCTTGATAGGGTGTACAAGGACAAGGAGAAGTTACCGATGAGCGAGCAAAATCTGGCTGTCTCCATGGCAAAGATGACGGCGCCACCCACAGCACACGAAATAATCACGAAGGTAATGGTGTGGCACGGTGCAATGGCCTACACCAAAGATACTCCACTTGGAGCTGCCCAGGGAGGCGTTATGTCTTATTACATCGGGGCAGAAGGTGGAATAAACATCATGAAATTGATAATAGCAAGGGAACTTTTGGGGAAGGAATTCTTAAGTTACAAATCGTAACGCAGCTGCCCGCTGAATTGGAAAGGCAACGTTCAGTCATTTTCAGTTAAATTTTTATCGCCTTCAAATATTAGCTGTGAAGCCCCGTGGTGTAGTGGACAAGCATACCGGACTTTGAATCCGATGACGGCAGTTCGAATCTGCCCGGGGCTATTGTGACTTTTCGGACCCGTATTTTCCATGCTTACGAAGCACGATACGATGAATCCAAATTAGATTCAATTAATAGATTAAACGAAACCGTCCCATTCAATTCTTCACATTTACCATTTTTCAAACGAAGATTGTATTTCAGCATTGTGACGTAGTTGGGAAGGTATATGCCCATTTCTCATTCCTGAGAACAGTCTATGTGCTTTGATTTCTCATACATCCCGTATTTCCTATCCCTATAGACTTCAAGATCGTATTCGGTCACCCTTATCTGAATGTGGTGGAGGGATGTCGGGTATTATCTTCTTCTCGATTGACAGGTGAATAATCTCATCATGCTTGTCCACATTTCTAACAGCATCAAACATTCTTTTCAGTCCTTACATCCAATCATTCACACCTTTGCCGGAAAATGATGCAATATCGTTGATGTCTTGGCCAGTTGATAAATTCTCTCCCGTTCCACTTAAAATTATGACCTTTACGGAATCATTTTGACTAAGATTCTCAAACGCTTAGATCAATTCGCTTTTAAGTGACTTATCCAGCGCGTTGAACTTCTTAACCCTGTTCAAAATGACTTCCGAAATCTCATCTTCCTTCACAACAATCTCTTCGTAATTCACGCAAGTAATATAATAAAATGGATAATAATTGTTGTCTGTCAGATTTGAAGGTTCAAACATTCTATAGGTTGGTTAAACTAAGTTGATGGATAAAGCAATTGGATCACTTCTCGTCCGTGTGAACCGCGCTTAATTAAATTTCTGGCATACCAGTTTTGAATTAGAATGCCAAAAAACAGCCTCTGGTTATCTTAAATTGATGGCAGGCATCTAACAGATGTGAATTCGCGGGCGATCATGATTCATGAAGAATTTAAGTAACAAACGAGTTGGAAAACGATGGTTGATACTCACAAAGTTCAAATTGCACAGTATCCCATATTTTGAGTATCTAACGGATATCTCCTCCAGAACTCCTTTCTTCTAGAGAAGAGATCAGAAAGTCTAAAGGAAGATAAGAATATCTTCATTGCATTCAAGCCCTTTCGCAAAGGGAAGCAACAGTCTATTATATGGAGTGGATTCAATATAATTTTAGATTTCAAAGCGAAGTATAAAGGCGGTGTCCAAAACCTGAAGATCAAAACTGTAGAAATACAGGGAATAGAAGTGCCAATCATAGGCTTCGTGAAATTCAACAGCGAATGATGCCCACAATGTTTAAGTACGTCTTGCAATTCGGGTATTAGTGACTATGATAGAAAGCAGGAACTGGATTTTTACCATTCCGTGCCTCTTTTCAGCCTATAGTTACTGATATCTCCATCTGGTATTTTGGTGTAATTTATGAATCTTGACAACTTCATAAGTATGACCTCGTTAAGGTCACGCATTTCTGCGGTGTGTTGCTTCGCTTTATCTAGAAGTATATTTTACCAAATGCCGATCATGATGTGTACGTCAGTTCCGAATTGGCAAAGGTCATTTTGTCATGGCATTGCATGGAAGTTTCAATCCTTTCTGGGAGACATTTTTCAAGAGAAGGAATGTTGAATGAATAATATATACAAGAACGTCAAATTGGCCTCACTTGGCGGATCAGAGAGAACGGCAGTGAGGGTAGGAGATGTGGAAATCGGGAATGGGCTAACAGTTATAGGAGGACCATGCAGTGTCGAAAGTGAGGAACAGCTGTTGGAGACTGCAGTAAAGGTTAAGCAGGCAGGAGCTGACCTGCTTAGAGGCGGGGTATTCAAGCCAAGAACATCTCCCTATTCATTTCAGGGGTTGGGGCTTAAGGGCTTGAAGATTCTGGAGAAGGCCAGAGAGATAACAGGCCTACCGATCGTCTCGGAGATACTAGATACAAGGGACGTCAGATGGGTCAGCGACTATGTTGACGTAATACAGATAGGTGCCAGAAATATGCAAAACTTTTCTCTTCTGAAAGAAGTAGGAAAGACTAGGAAACCTGTTCTTCTGAAGAGAGGGATGCAGTCAACACTGGAAGAATGGCTAAACAGCGCTGAATACATATTAAACGAAGGCAATCCTGACGTAATTCTATGTGAGCGTGGCATTAGAACATTCGAGACCTATACTCGCAACACCCTTGACCTCAGTGCAGTACCAGCGCTGAAGGAGCTGACTCATCTACCTGTGATCGTTGATCCTTCCCATGGCACGGGAAAGGTCAGCCTGATAGAACCCATGAGTCTTGCTTCAGTTGCTTCTGGTGCAGATGGGCTGATCATAGAAGTGCACAGAGACCCCTCTCAGGCACTTAGTGATAAGGATCAGGCACTCACGCCTGACCAGTTTTCAGAACTGGTGAGAAAGGCCAGGACCGTCCGGTCTACCATGGAGAGATTGGCATGAACGTCATGAAACTCCAAGCGAAAAGCGGGTCTACTAAGGTGATTTTTTCGGATTTCGAAAGATTCCTCTCGACTATCAGAGGTAGAGCGAAGGTCTTGCTGGTGACAGACGAAAACGTCCTGTGGATTTACGGTGACAAAATGAATGACCTTGACATGATAGTAATTGAAGCTGGCGAAAGTGCAAAGACACTTAGAAGCGTGGAAAGAATTTACGAATATCTTTTGGAGTACAGCGTGGACAGGTCGTCAATGATCGTCGGGGTGGGGGGAGGAGCAGTATCTGACGTAACAGGTTTTGCAGCCTCCACTTTCATGAGAGGGATACCCTTCGGGTTTGCCCCAACAACTCTTCTTGCCCAGGTTGACGCAAGCATAGGTGGAAAGAATGGGGTAAATTTCAGAGGATTCAAGAACATGATAGGAACTGTAAGGCAGCCAGAATTTTGCCTGATCGATTTTTCATTTTTGAAAACTCTGCCATCCGATCAATTAATGTCAGGTATGGCGGAAGTCATCAAGTGCGGGGTTATCCTGAACAACAAACTATTTGAGTACTTGGAGGAAAATCACTCCCCCATATTATCCTTGGATGATCAAAGTCTTGCATATGCAGTTTCTGAGACAATTTCAGCCAAGATAAGCGTTGTAGGAAAGGATGAGACGGATAATGGAGAAAGAATGAAGTTGAATTTCGGGCACACCGTGGGTCATGCTATTGAAAAGGTGTCCGGTCTTCCTCACGGCCACTCAATAGCGATTGGCATGGTGGCCGAATCACGACTTGCAGCACGCAAGGGGTTTCTTCCCATAGCAGAAGTCTTGAGAATAGAAGAGCTTCTGAAAGCAATAGGCTTACCGACAAGATCGGGAACAAGTAGCACTGATGTTTTAGAAGCTATCTCCAAGGACAAAAAGAGTTCTGGGGACTCGATCAACATCGCATTGCCAGAAAAGATTGGAAATGGAATTATTTATAAGATCAAGAAGCAGGAGCTGAAGTACGCGGTTCAGGAGGTATGCAAATGAAAAAAGCAACGGTTTCAAAGATATGCGTGAGCATTTCTGGGCTATCGGTTCCTGAAATTCTTGAGGAGACAAAGGGAATGGAAATGGCAGAGATAAGGCTTGACGGGGTGAATTTCACACCCGAAGACATCAGGGAGATATTCTCTGTTCGTGCTCAGATGATTGCAACGTGCAGGGCTGGAAAACTGAAAGACGAAGATAGAATGAGACTCTTGATGGAGGCAATAAAATCCGGAGCAGCGTATGTGGACATAGAGATTGACGCAAAGAAATGGTACAGGGAGAAGATTATCAGGGAAGCAAGAAGAAATGGGTGCAAGGTGATCTTGTCCTACCACAATCAAAGACTGACGCCTCCAGACGATGTCCTTCTCAACATTGCCAAGAAATTCAAGTGGATGGGGGGAGATATACTCAAGATCGCATGCAAGGCAAATACACTTTCAGATACTGCGAGACTCATCGGTCTTCTTGGTCATCTGGAAAATACAGTTGTTGTAGCAATGGGGGAGAAAGGAAGGATCAGCCGGGTTGTGGGCCCGTTGATGGGAGCGCCCTTCACCTATGCTTCACTTTCTAAAGGCAAGGAGACTGCAGAAGGTCAGATTGAATTCGGAAGGTTGAAGGAAATAATGAGTTCGATCTTATGATGGCAAACAAGAGTCTGTACTGCCTGATTGGGGACCCTGTTTCTCATTCCATCTCTCCATCAATCCAAAATTACGCTTTTCGTAGTTCATGCGTAGACGCCGTATATTTTCCAATTAAGGTCAAATTTGGAGAGCTAGGGAGATGCATTGGAATTCTAAGGGACCTGGATGTTAAAGGGATGAACGTGACAATGCCTCACAAGATGGAAGTTATCCGGTACATAGATAAGTTAGACGAAACGGCCCAAAGAATAGGTGCTGTAAACACGATCGTAAACGACGTAGGTACCCTTAAGGGTTACAATACAGATGCCACCGGGGCAGTCGAGGCTATAAGTGAAGCAGTCGGCGACCTCAAAGGGAAAAAGGCAACGATTCTAGGTCGAGGGGGAATGGCAAGGGCGGTATCATTTGGCCTGGAACGGGAAGGAGTCGAGACAAAGATGCTTGGGAGGAAGGAAATGGGAGAAGAGTCCATAGGACGAGAAATAAAGGACTCAGACATAGTTTGCAACTGCACCCCAATAGGTATGAATGGAGAACCATCGCCAATATCATCAACACTCATGAGAAGGGACCTTTTGGTTGTGGACGCAGCCTATGCAACCCGTAAAACTGAACTGATCAGAAACGCGGAAATTAGGGGGTGCAGGACCATCACCGGGTTACAACTGCTCGTCAATCAGGGGGTCAATGCCTTCAAGTTATGGACCGGCCTCGATCCTGACAAGGATGGGATGATGGAATCTGCAAGACTAAGGATTTCTGAGAACAAGAGACGTGGGAGAAGGAACGTCTACCTTGTTGGATTTATGGGAAGTGGAAAGAGTAGTGCAGGTCAGCTCATAGCCAAGACCTTGAAAATGAAATTTGCGGATACAGATAATCTCATATCCAAGGAATTTGGTAGTACTGTCAAGAATATTATAGAGGGGTTAGGAGAGTATGAGTTTCGAATGATGGAAAAGAGGACAATCGAAGCGTTGAGCATCAGAAGAGGGACCGTGGTTGCAACCGGGGGAGGCTCGGTGCTTAACTACGACAACATTCACCGCATGAAGGAAAGTGGACTCATCGTTCTTCTTAACGTTTCACCCACAACTGTGATGGAAAGATTGAAGGGTAGCTCTTCCCATCCATTATTGAATGGAAGTCGAGGGGAGATTGATTACCAGAAGGTAGAGAATCTGCTTTCAGCCCGCAAACATTACTACGATATTGCCAAGGACGCAGAGATCGAAACGGATGGAAAAGGAGTTGAAGTCGTGGCTGAAGAAATAATCAGAGAGATAGGTGGTTTGAAATGAATGACTGGGGAGTGAGGATGGAGATTGGTAAGTCTACAGTTGAGGGAGAAGTTACGGCATCACCGTCAAAGAGTCAGACTCACCGCGCTCTTATATGTGCAGCACTTGCAGAGGGAGTGAGCACGATATACGGCCCTCTGCTATGCGATGACACCGAGGCAACGCTACAGGCATGCAAGTCTATGGGAGCTGAGATACTTTCCAAAAGCGAGGAGAAAATCGTAATAAGAGGAATAGGAGGAGTATTCAGCATCAAGGAAGGGAAGATCGACTGCAAAGAATCCGGTTCCACAATGCGTTTCTTCACACCGTTAGCAGCAATATCTGGGGGGAAGATTTCTTTTATCGGTCGTCCCAGCTTGGAAAAGAGGCCTGTTCTGGAATTGTTGTCTGTGCTCGAAGATCTAGGGGCTTCTGTTGAGTATTCGCGGGACATTGGTAGCCTTCCGTTCACAATAGCAAGTAAAGGAAAACTCTCAGCAGGTCAAGTCAAAATAAGTGGGAACGTTAGTTCACAATTCATATCAGGACTCCTCTTTGCTCTCCCTCTCCTCTACGGGGAAAGCAATATCATAATAACCACAGACCTAGAATCAAAAGACTATGTTGAGCTCACCATTGATGTCCTTGAAAGATTCGGAATTTCGGTTCACAGGAGCCCTGATGTCAGGAACATCACAGTTCAAGGAGGGCAAACTTACAAGGCATCGGAAATTACGATTGAGGGGGACTATTCATCGTCAGCTTACCTCCTCGCCGCCGGAGTTCTTGCTGGAGGAGAAGGAGGGGTTACCGTAAGAAACTTGAGAAGCGAATCGAAACAGGGTGACAAGAGGATCATAGCGTTTCTAAAATCCATGGGTGCCGACGTAGAACTTGGAGATTCTTCAGTCACCGTATGGAGAAGTGATTTGTCCGGTTGCGAAATAGATGTGAGTGACACACCTGATCTGGCCCCAGTGCTAGCTATTGTGTCCGCATGCTCAAAAGGTACGACCCTTTTGAAAGGGATAAGGAGACTGAGGTTCAAGGAAAGCGATCGGGTCGATTCAACGGAATGGATGATGAATGGCCTTGGTTGCAAAATAAGGGTAGAAGAAAATGCATTGAGCATTCAAGGAGGAATAGACTTGAGCTCACCTGTATTCTTGAACTTTCAGGATCACAGGCTAGTGATGAGCAGTAGCGTCGCAGGATTGGTTAGAAGCGGGAAAACCTTCGTGGGTGGTCCTACTGCTATCAAAAAGTCCTATCCTGATTTCTTCGACCATCTGCGTGCACTTGGGGGTGATGTAACTACAATAAGCAACTCCCTTGGAAAAATTCTGAAAGTTTCTGTTTACGGGGAAAGCCATGGTAGGAGAATTGGTGCAGTTCTAGAGGGAGTGCCCAGAGGAATCACGGTCGAAAGAGAATATGTACAGAAGGAGTTAGACAAGAGAAGAAGCACGACGCTCCTTACCACAACCAGGAGGGAGCCTGATACAGTTGAAATCCTGAGTGGTCTAAAGGAGGGAATTACGACAGGAGAGGTGATAAGGATGGAGATCAAGAACATGGACGTTAAATCGGATGCGTACATAAAAGGAAAAGGACTTATAAGGCCTGGGCACGCAGATTATACTGCAAGGCAGAAGTATGGAAGTGTGTTTGACTATAGGGGAGGGGGATTCCTTTCTGGTAGGATGACGGCCACCTTCGTAGCCGCAGGTTCCGTGGCAAAGAAGATAATTGCAACAAAGGGTGTCAGGGTTCTCTCTCACATTGTACAGATAGGAACCATAAAGAGCGATTTTAATCCAAGCGACGAAGAGATTGAAAATGCAGAAACAGAAGGGATCATAAGATGCATCGATCCAGAGAAATCTAAAGAGATGCAAAGAGCCATAGAGGATGCAAGGAGCCAGGGAGACTCTCTGGGAGGAATAGTTGAATGCAGGATTGTTGGCTTGCCGGTAGGGGTAGGGGAACCAATATTTCATTCCTTAGAGAGCGAGATTTCCAGAACCATGTTTGCAATTCCCGCGGTCAAAGGGGTAGAGTTCGGGTCTGGCTTCAGGGGAGCTGGAATGAGAGGAAGTGAGAACAACGACCCGTTTGCGATACGGGATGATAGGGTCGTGACTCTGACAAATAATGCTGGCGGGATCCTCGGGGGAATAAGCAACGGAATGACAGTAGTGTTTAAGGTGGCTTTCAAGCCCACATCGAGCATTTCAAGGGTGCAGCGAACCGTTGATTACTCAAAGGGTAAGGATGAAATGATTTCGGTCATGGGTAGACACGATCCGTGCATAGCGGTTAGGGCTCCACCTGTCGTAGAAGCGATGGCCGCACTAACCGTAGCCGATCTCATGATGATATCGGGTGACATATGAATTGAAAGGGGATGATGATGTGGATTTAAAGGAAATTAGGAAAGAAATAGATCATATAGATTCCGACATTTTTGGTCTTCTGGAGCGTAGGATGACGCTTTCCATTAAAGCAGGAAGGGTGAAGAATAAAATAGAGGACAAGAAGAGAGAGCATGAGATATTGAGTTCCCTGAAAGAGAAATCAAGTCCGCCTATAAGGCCAGATTTTATACAAGGGTTATACCAACGCATAATGTCAGAATCTAAGAAGCTTCAGCAAGAAGAGCACAGGCTAGCGGCGTTCCAGGGGGAGAGGGGGGCATTTGGAGAGATGGCTTCCAGGGAATTTGACAAAGATGTCATTCCAGTACCATGCAAGAATTTTTCTGATGTGTTTGAAGGAGTATTGAATGGAGAATTCGACATTGGTGTTGTTCCCATTGAAAATTCATCAGAGGGAGCAATTACTTCTGTGAGTCATCTTGTTGCCGAAGGGAAGCTGAATATCGTAGGTGAAGTGGCCTTACAGATTCACCATTCCCTGCTTAGCCACCAGGAAGTTTCTCTTGAGGACGTGAGGGTCGTATATTCCCATCCTCAGGCGCTTGCCCAATGCAGGGATTTCATTGCAAGAAACAAAATGGAGTCTAGGCCCTTCTATGACACCGCTGGGGCCGCGAATATGATTGCTAAAGAGAGGCCAGCCGGAGCAGCAGCCATCGCAAGTAAAACGTGCTCCAGTATCTATGGGTTAAACGTCCTCAAGGAGGAGATTGAGGATTCAAGATACAATTACACTAGATTCATCGTTCTTTCTAGAAAGAAGCTCCGTAGAAAGGGAAATAAGTGCTCCATCACGTTCTTGACAGATGACAGAGTCGGCGCGCTGACAACGGTACTGAACGTATTTAAGGATGAGGGGATAAATTTGACAATGATTGAGTCTATTCCCTCGAGGGACTATACTGGCAGATCGAAGTTCCTGATAGATTTTAAGGGACATTATTCCGAAAGCAACGTAGGAAGAGCCCTGAGGAAAATTAAGCGTGGTACTGTGGGATTTAGACTGTTGGGATGCTACAGGAGTTGGGAATTATGAGGGCAACTATCGTAGGCACTGGAAGGATGGGAAAGTGGCTTGCCAATGTTCTGAAAGAGGACTGGAATATAGCCGTATACGATGCTGATCCGAATAAAACAGCCGGAATCTCGGGGGTAGAGGTACTATCGTCGCCCGGTGATATCAGCGGCTATCGACCAGACATACTGATCAACGCTGTCACCCTTGGAAACACAATAAGAGTATTCGAGGAAGTAGTTCCATACCTTTCAAAGGAGTGCATATTGGCGGACATATCATCTATCAAGGGAGATATATCAACTTATTATTTTCACAGCGGGTACAGGTTTGTTTCGACTCATCCCATGTTTGGGCCCACTAACGCTGATATGAACCAACCAAAGGGGGAGAGTGCAATAATCATAAGAGAATCATACGAAGTGGGCAAGAACATTTTTCGTGAATTTTATGAAAAGATGGGATTAAAGTTGTACGAATTTTCGTTCAGTGAACATGACTCTATGATGGCATATTCCCTGACGTTACCATTCTCTTCATCTATGGTATTCGCTGCGTGCGTAGACACAAAAGCTGTCCCAGGAACCAACTTCAGGAAACATATGGAACTAGCGAAGGGCATATTGTCAGAAGACGACAGTCTCCTTTCTGAAATACTTTTCAACCCAGAATCAATAAAACAGCTAGAAACGATAACTTCTAGATTAGAGTACCTGAAACATATAATCCTTGCCAGAGATTACGAGGAGGCAGGAAAGTTCTTCGATAGACTAAGGGAAAACATCTTACGGTGATCCAATGTGATGATTCTTATTTGAACCATAGATGTATCAGGAACTGTGTTGAAGATCACTGTAGGTGGTCATTTTCCAAGTAGTCAAAGAGCTATATCAAGCCCTTTCTAGATGCAATGTCTATTGATTCTCCTTAACTTATCATATTCCCACAATAATCTCGTAAAATCAATATGAGGAACTCCCTTTTCACATTATGAACGGGGAGCCTTTGAAATTAGAAATCGATATTAATAAGGCGAATCTCATCAGGAGCTGACTACGCGGAGCATTAAGTACAATGCAGTTATCAGGAAAACGTTCAGCAACATAACCATAGAAGCTAGGCCCCAACCGAACCTTGCCGAGAGGAAGTACGTAAGGTAGACAAGAAGTGTTTCAAACAGGACCATGAACACTGAGAACAGAATGAGATTGAGCATCACACCCTGCCCATTTCTCCTGTAAGTACCAACGAATGAAAGAAGGATGGCCATAAATATGGCTATTTCTGCTCCCTCCATCACAAAGTTCACGAGCCATGGTGTCCCGATCATTCCGTTTTGCCCCCTATGAGTTTCCCAATTATTTTCTTCAATTCCACTTCAAACATGCTGTTCACGTAAACCAATCCTCCATATCTCTGATCCTCAAGTATTAGGTTGTTCTCTGAAAGCACGCTAAGGTGATGGGTTACAGTCCTGTAGTTCAGGCCAAGACTTTTACTCAGCTCATTCCTGTTCGTAGGGTTATTCAGGAGAAGGCTGAGAATCTTGATTCTCGTGTCGCCTCCCCGAGAGGCTATGAGGAGCCAGAAGAGCGACTTCTTCAACTCAATATCGCCAATCTCTATTTCTTTGAAGTTGACCCTGTACCTCAACGCTAGTGTGAATGAATAGCCTTTATAAAAAAGTATAGAAGAAAAGTAAATCTGTTCAGGCAAACGTGGATACCTGTGAGAGAGGACCAATGCCGACATTGTCGAATACCTCATGGGTTATTATGAAACTCTGGTTGATCACATTGAAGTCTATGGTATAAACTACGTTGATGTAGTCAAAGGCACTGGTGTTCGATGAACTCTGAACCACGAACTGTATGTCTGCGGTCACTGTTCCTGAAACAGCGCTGCCCTGTGTGAAGTTCACGGTTATCAAGGGGGGCGCCTCCGAATAGAACCATATAGCATTCCAGAGTCCGAAGAATTTTGTCCACACAGACTGTATCTGCGAATAATTTGTGTAGTTTCCAGCAAGTTTGCCTCCAATCCACTGCAGTGATGAGTTCTGCATGTACTGCGACATAACGAGCGAGATGTTCTCAATGGCAATATTGTTCCAGTGTGAAAACGAAGCATTCATCATAGCCTCCGTTTGAAGACTCTCAACCTCTTTCGCCGAATAGGATAAAACTCCAACACTAATTATATGCCATACCTCCATGACTATCAGCGGCTTTCCACCGAAATAATGCATCTCAATTGTATAGTTAGTCACAATTGTATTTACCTGCTGCGGTGTGGCGAGGGATGTCAATACCCATTGCACTGTGGCACTCACTGTATAAATACCCCCACTAGTGGCGACCACTGGTGGCGATTCCGTATAGAACCATACTGCGCTCCATAGCCCGAAGAACTTGTTCCATGTGGACTCTATTGAATTCAGACCAGAGTATGTCCCTGTGAGTGGGCCGCCTATCCACATCAGAGTTGCATTGGGCGTGTACTGAGGTGCAAGGAGCGTTGCGTTTTCAATTGCTATGTAATCCCAGTGAGCAAACGCCTGGTCCAGGACAACGTTAGTCTGGTTGTTTTGAAGATCGGTATTCAGCTGAGATATGTTGCCGTTTAGCTGTGAAATCTCGCTCTGCAGTGTCTCGTAGTTTGACTTGAGTGATGTGTAATTGGATGCTAGTGCAGAAACCTGCCCGCTTAGACCAGCTACCTTCTGATCCAGTGAACTGTTGCTACTCCTGAGGCTATTTGACAGTTCCACTTCGGCTGCATACGCATAGCCCAGTACAGCGGCCACTATCACCAGAACCAATATCACTCCTATTGCTGCCTTTCCATTCAATCAATCACCTGATCAATGAATATTCGGTGCATAAATACAGTTATTCAGATTTGTATACAAATCTTGCAAAAAACTTCAAAAGTAGCGTCAGTCACAAGATAGACTTAGCATATGTCATAACTTTCAGGGAGGAGTCCTACTGTGGCATTATCTAGATTGAGAAATAACCTCTATCCATGATTATCTCGCTTCCAGTTACAAAGATGAACTTTCAAATGTTGGTAAAGCAGCCAACCTCAGGAAAGGCATTTAGGCATTCCTCATAGACTGTTTCCTTAAAGTAATATTACTTAACGGAGGAGAGTTTAAACAGTTCCATCATTTTAGTGCAACAGAGTCGAGAATGTCCATACCTTCAGGTTCTTTAGGAAGAAACCAACCAATGTCTGACGAAGCCCAGAGCCAGAGCGGGCTGCAATGTATATTCACTTTGCAATCACGGCACCTGACTTTCTCTCTGCTCTGAAGTTGACATTTAATGCTATCATGATGATGAAAATGAGAACGAGAATGCCAGCAAAAGTGAAGTCAAATCCATACTTTTGTATAATAGATCCCCCTACTAGAGGGAGAATTATTCCTATTGCAGTCATGACAGAAAAGAAGTAGCTATTTGCAATATTTCGTTCCATTGGTTCAAAGGACCTGTATATCGAAAGTATCGAAAGTGGATACGTAAATCCATGAGGAATGCCCAGAACGACCAGAGACAGAACAAAAATGAGAACATTCCTTGAGAGAACCATCATCGAGATGCCAATCAGAGAGAGAGTCATTGCAATGACCATTTGCCTCTTGATGCTTTTCGGAGGGATGAATGAGAGATACATCCTGGACATAAAGGATGAGAGGAAGAAGAGAGAGAAGAACAGCGTAACAAGTGAAAGTGAGATGCCATAAGTGTCCCGTTCATAAATACCTCCGAAGGCAATTAAAAGAGTGAAAGGAATGTTGTAGGCCATTATGTTCAGGATGGAGGACCTGAAACCATAATTTCTGAAAACTCTGACTTTAACCTTTAGTCTGCTCTCCTCTGGAAACTTAATGAATGGGGAAAGGGAAACAGAAACAATGGCAAATGAGGAAAAGATCAAGAACGCAGTTCTCAGAGAATAGAATTTCAAGACATAGGATTCAAGCGCTGGACCAGCTACAAGCGAAAGACTGAGTGCAACAGTGTACAATGACAAAACCCTTTCTATCATCTTTGGGTCCCTGAACAGACTCGCAGCAGTAATTATGTTTGGCATTATCAGGCCTAGAACCCCTCCTGAAATCGCTGAAAGGATCCATATTGAAATGAAACTCGATCTCCAAAATCCAATAAATACGACAGCATAAATCAGGTTAGCGAGGATAAAAGCAATCCTTCTTTTCTTGGCATCAAGCCTGACGTTCAAGATAGATGTCGTCAGAAAAGTACTGAAATAACTTAATGCAGAAATAATACCCACTTCAGTTTGAGAAAAATCAAGGTAATACTTTGCCAGCAGAGGCACTGACGTAACCATCATATTGTTGCTGGCCCTGATAAAAAACGTCGTGGATAAAATAATTAAGATTGTTATGAGAACCGATTCTTTGGATGCTCCATTACCTCTATCGCCATTATTGGTCAAAAAGTGATTACCTCGTATCCATTGTTTACAAAATAAGCCAACCTTTTTCCAAATGGAAGAAGGCTAACATTCATAGATTTCAGTTTCAATTCTACGTCGAATTTCTTGGCAACAAAGACGCAGGCTGAGTCTAGTGCACCTGAGTTCACAATCTCGTTAAATGCGGCCTTCCCCTCTCCTTCTAAATTTGCAACAAACTCTTCACTTGGTCCATACAGAAGAACCTTTGCATCCTCATACCTATTTGACTTTATTTGCCTCGATACAGTCATAAGTGACAGGTAGGCCCTCTCCGGGGCCTCCTTGCCAGTCATCAGTAGAAATAATACCTTCGCCATATTTCAGTAATCGTTTCAAGTATATTAAATATATTTGCACACGCTAAGTAACCAATGAACATGATACTAATCAAGGTCACAATATTTTCTTTATGACATCTTCTGTTACACGTTTTGCCGGAATAAATGGTTCTTAAACGCATTGAAAAGGATAGTATAGACTAGTGTAGCTGAAGTGAGATATTGATTATGAAGCAACCTTTTTGACCTTCAACGTTGCGTTATCTTCCAATATCCCAACAACCTCCACCGTATCTCCTACGTTCGTGATTGAATCGCATATGAAGCTCCAGTCCTCATTCGAAATATTGGCAGATCCCTTGATACCAGCCTCTGCCCCTTTTGATACTTTGCCGCTCTTATTCAGCAAGGTTTCGTTATGGAAATATTTCTTGTGAATTTTCTTGACTACAGTTAGCCTGAAACCGACAAAGAGAATGATTGTTAGGGGGTAAAATATACTTGCAAGCACAAGTAAGAAAGTATTTTTTTCGCCTGATAAAAAATATTCTATTAGGAGATATGTAGAGAAGATAGCCATCAGAGTCAATATTGCTAGAGTTCTGTAACCATATTTTACTATTAGTGGTGAAACTTCTCTTCTCATAAGGTTCATCAATCTTACTTCCAATTTAAGCTTAATGACGACGAGAGTGCTTGTAAGTTTTACATATGTAACTGTCTATTGAACTTTCTTGGGGAAGTATCAGTCCCTGTTTATTTACCGATACCTTGCCGTAGAGAAATGGATGATTGATCTCCGCTGCATACTGGTATAGTCAACACTGGTCAAAAATCAAAGGCCATTTATTACTATTTAGCATGAAACAGGGTCCTCCGTGCAGATAGGTATAGGCTATAGTTGCATGGCTGCTCATGACCACTGGTTTCATGCCGCTGATGTCATTAGGAATCCTATCTGGCAAATTGCGAGAAACAACAGGGACCTATTGGGGGAATGACTCCGTCTTATGGCTGCCGTGGATATCAGGATGGCGCCAAGATAATTTTAATTCCCGCGTTAGGACTCACAACATTCTAGTTACCTATGGGCGCAGCAGTCATCAACTGTTTCATCCTGATCTTCCCACCGAATTTCTTGGCACTGGCAGCTAATATTCTTCCCCCTTGAATGGTCACACTTGCTAAAATATGCTCTCATTATTTCAAAAGAGTTGTGATGATGATTAACCCGGAACAAATAAAGTTCGCTGGTCCCTCAGATATCGCTCGTCCTTATGTTGTTGTAATCTTCCTCTTCCATGCTCCATCCCCAAGCTCCAATGATTTCCTTCACATGCTCCAGACTCTCCGTCTTCGGGATGGGGATCACATTCTCTTCCCTCATAAGATATTTCAATGATACCTGCACGGGCGTCTTTCCATATTTTTCCCCCACTTTCTTCAGAATTTTATTGCCAGAAACATTTCCATTTTCTATTGGAGTATACGCTACGACTGCCATATCATTCTTCTTGCAGTACGGCAGAATGTTTTTTTCAGCCTCCTTTGTAGAAACATTGTACTTCACCTGGTCGCAGACAATCTCCGTGCTTCTGGTAGATTGTCGCGCAGTTTCCATTTGTTCGACTGAAAAATTGCTAACTCCTATGTACCGCGAAAGCCCCTCAGAATACACTGCCTCTATGTTCCTAACCTGATCCTCGATCTTCATTTCGTTATTTGGCCAGTGGATGAGTATGAGGTCTGCAGCCTTGATTCCCAGTTTTTTCAGTGAGGAACGTGCTGCCTTGAGTGTTCTTTCCCTGGTCACAAGATTTTTTGGCCATATCTTTGTTGTGATGAACAGGTTGTCCCTCCCTAGCTCACTGATGACTCTTCCCACGAAATCCTCTGTATTGTAGATCTCTGCTGTATCTATGAAGTTGATCCCTCTTTCAAATGCATATTCAAAGGCCCGGGCCGCATTTTCGTAACTCTTGATTCCCCACGTCCCCAATCCTATCGCTGAAACGCTTTCATTCGTTGAACCAAATTTTTTTCTCCCTACCTTCTGGTCCCCATTCTTCACGTTTAAGGAAAATGAAATCTGATTTAGTCCTTTGTGTTCAAGTCAAGGCGACTTTTTGGGAAGCCTTAGTGGATCGGAGTGACAATTACCTGGTCTGGAGCACCATTGATATGGCAATTTAATCGTTAATTTTAACTCACTTAGGCTGAAGTCTATATTCTCCCTTCGATTATTGAGTATATCCTCGTCCCTGTATATTAGCCCAATACAAGAATAGATTTATTTCGATGAGGTCTTCATGTACCGTGGAAGATTTCGAAATCAAAACTGCTTTGGCCTCTTCAAACATAGCCCTTATAAAATACTGGGGAAGAAGAGATAGCAAACTCAATCTTCCTTTTAATTCTTCATTGAGCCTGACGCTTGATGGTTCCATAAGCACAAGAACGAGCGTTCTATTCTCCCGCAAGATCACAAACAATGCTATTTACATAGACGGCAAAAAATTTGCACTTTCTGGACGGAATGAAAAAATCTCCAGAATTTTCAAGGTGGTTACTGCAATGAAGAAGCTTGGGAATGTCAACAGAGAGGTGAAAGTGTTGATTGTTTCTAAGAATTCGTTTCCAATGGGGGCAGGAATTGCATCTAGTGCCTCTGGTGGTGCAGCACTTGTTTACGCTGTAAACGATGCGCTTGGACTGGACTTAAGCATGCGTGAGCTATCCATCTATGCGAGAGAGATCAGCGGGAGTGCATGCAGAAGCATACCTGGGGGCATTGTCAGATGGAGGAGAGGAAAGGAAAAGGATGGGAGTGATTCATACGCTGAAAAAATGTTCGACTCATCTTACTGGGAAGAACTCAGGGACCTTGTAGTAATAGTCAGCAATGAAAAGAAGAGGATATCCTCCAGCGAAGGACATGATATCACTTCTTCAACCAGCGAACTGTTCAGCGTGAGACCTGCTCTTGCGGAGAAGAACATCAGAATTGCCACGGACCTGATCAGGAAGAAGAACTTCGAAAGGCTTGGGGAGATTATTATGAGAGACAGCAACAACATGCACGCTGCGATGATGGATTCATGGCCCCCTATTATCTACCTGAATGATGTGTCGAGGGCTGTGATTCAGGCTGTAGAGAAGTTGAATGGAATGGAAGGGAGAATTATTGTTGCATACACCTTTGATGCAGGTCCGAACCCTCATTTGATAACCTTGCGTGGTTATGAGCCAAAGGTTGAAGAAGCATTGAAAAATGTGAAGGGGATCAAGCGAGTTATCAAATCCTCAGTGGGAGATGGCGCTAAACCCGTATCAGAGTCTCTGATAGATCATGCCTCCCTTGCACCATGCTAGGGTCGCAAGGATTTTAATCTGGGTCAAGATAGTTAATCGTGATTAGATGCAATACCGAAAGAGATAATAATAGATTTTGATTGATTTTAAAATATGAAACCTCTCGGAGCTCCAAGGTGCGTGACACTACCTTCTGATAATCTAGAAGGAATGAAGAGATTCTATTCTAAGATTCTCGGATTCCCGATAAAGGAGGAGAAAGATGGGGAGTTCTTTGAAGTTGCAACAGGAATTTTTGATCTTTGCATAAATTTTGTACCTAAATCACCAGGAAGGGAGACGGTAAAGGTCGATTTAATATTCGAAAATCCGGAGCTGAAGGAAGTTGAGGAGGTCCTTGAACGGGAAGGAATAAAATACAACAAGATAGTCGGATCAAGAGGCAGGATAATAGTTTTCGATGACCCTGAGGGAAACAAGATCGAGGTTACGGAATCGTTCTAAGTTCTGTCATATCATGCATTCCGCTCTTTCAGCATTCATCTTTTAATTTTTTTATATTGATAAACCGTTTTCCTGATAATTTTACTTGAACCCTTCCCTGAAAAGCTTGTCGTATATGTTTTCCTCTTCCACCTGGCTCTTTTTCAAGATGTTCCTTATCTTATCACCGCTGATATGCCAGTAATGGATTCTCCACGACTTGCCTTTCATAAGTGTAATGTCTTCGCTGCTTGTCGAAAGGATTCCAGTCTCTTCCAATGTGTAAAACACGTCCCTGTCCTGCTGTGAGAGAACGTTGTCGATGAGTGTGTCCTCATAGCCAAAAAAACTCAATACGTAGTCTGCAAGTTCAACGATTTCCTTTTGGTTCATTCCGGATGGTTTGAATAAAATTTCTAGGGCTGTTACCAGTTCATCCCTTTTTATTACCGCCATCTCAAATTCGAAGGAATAGACTGTGCATCTATTTATTTGTATCGACGTTACTGAGTTCCGTTTTGAGTCTTTCAATGATTGAAACGTCCCGTGGATCGATGTTTCTCAACTTGGCGAGATAATAGGAAATGTAGTCTCCCTTATGGATCAATGAGTAAAGTTGCGATATCAGTGAGTACCCTTCTGCGGAAATCTCTCTGAATTTAATTTTGCACAGATCCGAAGTGACCTTGATTCTTCTTGCTACCTCTTCGCTCGTGAAACTGCTTCTAAGGACCATGAAATAAAATTCATCCTTCCTATAATCATTTTCAAGGGCAACTGTATCATTGTGATTCAGCTCAGGAAAATAGCTCCAGTATGATATGATTTTTGAGTTCTCGTTGAATTGTGTTTTAATCCTGTAAGCTATGGTGCTGAAAGGCGGAGTCCCATACACCACTGGAGTCTTCCTATATTGGCCTATTTCGGCAGCAATTTGCTCAAATTCCCTTCTATCTTCATCCATTCGGGAAAGAACCTCTCTCGTTTCGTTGAAATTGGAGACATCGAATCCTGCTCCTACCAGCACTGGATTCAGCAAATATCCGATTGCAGACCTAGGCTGAAGCCCTTTAGGGATTATGACCGCATCCTTTACCGTTTCTCCAAGTTTCCCACCTGAAGTAATAGCACTGACGCGAGCACCTCTCTTCATAGCCAAATTTGTCGCTGCCAGAGTTTCTTCAGTGTTGCCGGAATAACTCACCCCAATGAACAATGTATCTTCATTGACAAAATCAGGTATGGAATAACTGTCTGTCAATGCCACTGGTTTTTTCGTGTAAATCTCCTGAAAAATCTTTCCTGCGATGCCGGATCCTCCCATCCCTGCCATGACTATGTTTCTTACTGATTCCGGAAATTCGATGTCCTCTAGAAAGGTCATCTGTTCTTTCAGTCCTTTGATTTCTTCTATGTAATCCATGATAATTAAATCCAGTCATTCTATTTTTATTTATCAGAAGCGTGGTTCAGGTATGTCATAACCATTCTCAACCATCATCTTCCAAAGGAATCTAATTGCTTCCCTCTCTTCTTCCTCCATCTGCATAGTTCTCTTATTAACGTACTGAAGAACTATCATTTTCGAGATGTCCGGTCTTGAGGTCTGCTTTTCCTTGTATATTTCATCCAGCACGAAGGCAAAGTTATGCAGAGAGTATCTAATGGACGAAAGTATGGATTTTTCCACTTTATCCTTTATTCCTACGAGGTCGTTCCTCAGCAACCCACTGTAGAGTGGCATAGGCAAGTAGTCTGAACTTTCTCCCCACCTCTCATACAGATCAATCTTCTCGGTGTTCGGATTGTAGTACTCCAGTATCCGTGCCGGTTCTGTTATCGATGGTTCCCCCTCTCCCACCTCAAATTCCATATCTTTCATCAGCATGGTCCCATAGTAATAGCAGATGTGGTCGCCCTTCCTTACGTACACTTTGCTGAAATCCCTGACGGTCTTCACTATAGAGGGACCTGTGAAGTAGGAGAATATTCCTCCAGTTTCCAGGAATACATACCGGTCTGTTTTTTTTAGGGCAAGTGGTGTTGGAAGAAACATTATGTCTTCCTCGAATTCTTCAAGATCACCTGATACAGACTCGCAGTCGAATGGTAACTGAAATAGGTTCCTACCCTCACACATCTCCTTGAGAATGAATTCATATTCAATTATGTCAGGGTAGATTATTTTCACACAAGTTCAGCATTTACGCGAATTAAATCTTTATTGCGTTTAAAATTCATAAAATTTTTAATAATGTCCCTCATGTCAAATCGGTGCTGTAATGGATTTCACACTTCCAGAAGAGACTATAGCTATCAGGGACATGGTCAGGGATTTTTCAAAGAAGGAAATAGAACCGCTTGCGGCCAGGGTGGACAAAGAGGACTTCTTCCCTCATGAACTGTTCAAGAAGATGGGAAGGCTGGGAATACTTGGGATCACGATTCCTGAGGAATATGGTGGATCTGGTCTTGACTATCTTACTCAGGGAATCATCCTGGAGGAGATCAGTTACTATTCAGGTTCGATTGGGCTATCTTATGGTGCTCATAGCAATCTTGTTGCCGATAACATCAACAGGAATGGGAATGATGGGCAGAAAGAAAAGTATCTCCCTGATTTGATTACAGGAGAAAAGATGGGCTCTCTCTGCCTCACCGAGCCTAGTGGAGGATCGGATGCCCTTGGAAGCATGAAGACGACCTACAGGAAGGAGGATGGCCACTATGTGATCAATGGATCCAAAACATTCATCACTAACGCTCCAGTTGCAGATACTTTCTTAGTTTATTCCAGGAATGGAAATTCCTTTTCAGCATTCTTGGTGGAGAAGGCTGATGGTGTGGAGACACCAAAATGGATTGATAAGATGGGAATGAGGGGTTCTCCAACAGGGGAAGTATATTTCAACAACGTGAAAATTCCAGGAGACAGGCTGATGAGAACGGAGGGAGATGGCAAAAAAATAATCTATGAGGGGCTGAATGCTGAAAGGGCAGTCCTTGCATTTGGACCTTTGGGGATTGCGAGGAGAGCACTTGATGAGGCAATTGCATATTCCAACCAGCGTGAACAGTTCGGCACCAAGATAGGAAATTTCCAGCTGATACAGGAAAAAATTGCATACATGTTTTCAAGGCTGGAGGCATCCAAGCTTCTTGCTTATGAGGCTGCCATAATGACCAAAGACAAGATAGCCGACCCGTCATATGCGGCATCCTCCATAATGATTGCATCTGAGACCGCTACCCAGATCGCAAAGGATGCACTCCAGATATTCGGTGGATACGGATACACCTCTGATTTCCCGCTGGAAAGACTGGTCAGAGATGCAATACTGTATGAGATTGGTGCCGGTACCACAGAAATCAGGAAGATAATTATCGCCAAAGCGCTTCTGAAAAGGTGAGTAATAAACGTGATCTGTGTTTATTCAGATCTGATCGCCAATGCGCACAGTTTCTTCAGTAAGTTTCTTCCATCCATTAAATTAAACAATACAATATTACGGTGAAGGTACCATATACAGGAGAACTGTTGTGGTTACCATAATGGAAAAGAAAAGCAGGTTAATCTTCTCCGACCTGAGAAATTTGTACAGATCACCTATCGATGAACTCTTCCTGATGGTTGGCTGATAATATTCTCTGTAAAAAATTAGAACTATCGCTAGGAAAGTGACAAAAGTGGCATTTACGAATATTATGAAAAGCCCTAACCACATTTCCAATAATTAAGCCAGATTTCCTACTTATATCTTATCTCTAATAAAATTGATCTGATTGAAACGAGGGTCTGCGAATGGATACGAGGTTGACTATATCTTAGCTCATAATCTCTTGCGCGCTATGATCACCAAAAATTTTGGTCCTAGGCATCCGAAAAGCTCATTGAGGTTGAAAGTCCTCAAGATTTCCTATATGAAGAAATGACGTATTCGCAATTGTTTCCCATATGGCAAATATCATTCCTGGCTGATTTTTACCATTGACCTAATCCTGTTATATCCTCCCGAACAACTTTTCGATATTTTGTCACCTTTCCAAATTTTGCAGCTCTTTGAGATCCCTGTATTATTTTGCTGATAAAGACACTGCAGATCAAGTCTTCCTAAAAGAAGAACAATAATTTAAGTACGATTAATCAATAATACATGTGGTGATAAAATGGGAAATTATTCAGCAAAACTTCCCTCATATAAAAGTTTGAAGGGAATTAGCGAAAGAATGCTTGCAGAACACCTGAAACTTTACAATGGTTACATAAACAAAAGCAATGAAATTGTGGATAAGCTGGGCTCAGGGACTGTTGATCTTTCAAAAAGTGCCGCAACCTACAGTGAATTCAGGGCACTCAAGCTAGAGCAGACATTCAACGGAAATGGTATGTACCTGCACCAATACTATTTCGAGAATTTGACCGAGGCCACCTCACACATACCCGATACTGTTGGGGCGGAAATCACGAAAAATTTCGGTGGATTCGATAAATGGAAGGAAGAGTTCGTTGCCACTGGTATGGCAGGCAGAGGATGGACAGTGTTGGGTCTCAACCTCGAAGATGGAAAATTGTACAATCTGCTTTACGACGCTCACAACATAGGTGGATTCGTATCTCTCGTTCCACTGCTCGTACTCGATGTATTCGAGCATGCCTACTTCATAGACTACGGAACAAACAGGAAAGAATATATAAATGCCTACCTCGGACTCATAAACTGGAATGTAGTGGAGAAGAGATTAGAAAAAGCAAAGAAAATGCATAAGGTCTGGACAGAATAAAAAAGAACAGTTTGCTTTTAAAACCCACTGCTCCTGAGGAGGGGCTATGGAGCAATGGGCTATTGTTTATCAAACAATTGTATATTACTTTAGTCGTACTGGAATATTTAAATAAATTAAAAATTATTTACTTTTAGTTATATTGACATCAGACACCTCTACAAAAGGAGATTTGGTAGGGAGCGTTTCATCCCACCATTTGACCTTCCGGGTCTGTCTGCTGATCCCCTGAATGTTCCTGAAAATGTTCAGCAGGGAATCTGATATCCTGATTCCAGACCAGCTTTCCTTTATCTCCCCGTTCTCAATCCGGAATATTCCATCTCTTGGGATAGTGGAAAATACGCCTTCCCTGTAATCCTGGAACCTTGTATACCACGTATTCACGATGTAAAGACCGTTCTTAACTGAGGAGATCATGTCGCTGACGTCCTCAGTTCCTGGTTCAACCAGGACCTGCCACGGGTTAGGTGCTATAATTCCAGCGTTTCCCGTAGATTCCGTACCTGATTTGGTTGCGGTGGAGTAGTTGTGGAGAAGATTCTTCACAGTACCTCTTTCAATGACGGCTGTTTTCCTGGTACTGGTACCTTCGTCATCCAGCATCCTGGAACCAATAGAAGTTTCGTCTGTGGGGTCGTCATATAGTGTGAATTCAGGTACGCCTATCTTCTGGTTCATCCTCCCGGCGAAAAGGGACATACCGGAATCTACCTGGAATGCCGAAGCCATCGGTATGGTGTATGAGGCTATTGATGCAAAGCAGAGCGGGTGGAAAATGACGGTATACTTCCCGTCCTTCCCCTCAACTGATCTCCCCACCTTCCTGGTGAAATCAAGCAGTTCGCTTCTAGATTCTTCCAAGCCGCTAAGCTCGCTGTCGGAAGCAGTCATGAATGAAACCTGCGCAGGGAAATTATAATCGTTAAATGCTCTCGCGACCAGTTCTATTCCCTTGACGTTCTCTCTTCCTTCATTGAAGTTTGTTTTGACCTCATTTTCAATTTCCTTTTTATAGAGTACCCCCCCAACCCTTTTAACGAATGGTCGGACGTCGTCTATGAATTCATTGACGGTCGATTCTGGATTCAATTCCGTTAACTTGACTGTGTTGGATTTTCTCTTCCTGTAGGTCTGTTTTCTGTCGTTCAGACTGATGAAATCATTGTTCTTCGCTATGTTCCTGAGTGCTGATTCTGCGAAGTTCAGCGTCCTGTCAAGTTGTTCCTCGTTCCTGAGATCGAAGGCAAATGTCTTCCCATCCTTCGCCAGGAAAATAGAGACACCCTCAGTATTCCAGCTGTTGCTGATATCTATCTCATTGTTGGAAAACCTGACCTGTTCCACCCTTGTCCTGACTATCTTGACAGCTGCCTGATCAACGTTCATTGAAACTCTGCTGAATATTTTATCAATGTCCATCCATCTCACCTCACGAATATGTTCCTGAGTCTTACGTGCGGTCCACCCATCCAGACGTCCACTCCCTGCATTGGGTCTCCTTTCCCGCATGTCCCTGCAACAAAATCCAGATCTTTCCCGATTGCGTCCATTGAAGAATAGAATTTTGTAGTGGTGGTCTCTATTACGGGTCTCCTTATCACTTCCTTTATCTCCCCATCGACGATGTGATATGCCTCCCTTCCCACGTACTTCTCATTGAATCTTATGTCGTCTATGTTCCATTCAGTGAAACTCCTCATGTATATCCCCTCCTTCACTTCCTCGACCAATTCTTCCACGGAGTAGTCCCTAGGTTCAATGTAAGTGGTGCTCATCCTCACGAGCGGTTCCTTGTCCCATTCTGAAGACCTGGACGCCCCGTTGCTTTCCATATTCAGCCTACCCGCGCTTTCCCTATTGCTGAGGAACTCGTTGATCAGTCCCTCCTTATACAGGTAGGTTTTCCTTGCTTTTACCCCGTCCCTGTCATACCTGTAGTGACCGTAACTATGCTCTACTGTCGGATCATCAACAAGGTTCACTATATCTGATCCAACCCTCCTTCCTCTGTCTCCTTCCTTTATGAATGACTCACCTGCCTGTGCCATCTCCCTCCCTATTATTCTATCGGACTCAGATGGGTGACCAGCGCTCTCATGCGCAACAATTCCAGAAACCTCAGGTCCGATGACAAGGTCATAATTTCCTTCCTTCAACTTTGTTGCCTTAACTGCATTTTTCAGCACTTTTGACTCATGTTTCATTACTTCGTGCAGTCTCCAGTAATCTAAAGCCTCATATCCTCCAGAATAGCCTAGCTGGAAATATCCCTGCTCATAATTTCCGCCCTCCATGTAAGCCATAAAAAAAGTGAATCCGACCTTTGGAAGGGTGCTCATTATCCTTGTTCCCTCCGAGTTCAAGAGAGTCTCTCTTTCGATGTTGTCACTGAGAGAGAGGAGACGCATATTCATTTTCTCCTCCGAAAGCATCGAATCCACTTCCTTCAATCTTTCAGTCTTCTCTTCAAATGAGATATCCTCAATCTTTTTCTTCTGCTCTACCCTCCATTCATCCCTGATTTCCTTTGCTCTTGAGAAGCTGTTTCTCCCCTTCTGCGTCGCCCGAGCGGATATTCTGTCGATTTCGTCCTTCACGTCTTCCCATTTATTCTTGTTAATCGCGCCGAATGAAATTGAACTGTTTATGACCCTAATTGCCAATCCTCCATCGCTGGAGTACCCCGTGCCAGAAAGTGTGCCATTCTTCATCAGAATTGAGTTTTTCTCGGACTTGAAAAACCTGACTTCTGCGAACCTGTTTTTTCTGATGGCATATTCCAGGGCCTTATCGAGGAGGTCTTCCATCCCTCAATGCATCTCCTTTGATTTCGTAACCATCTTTTCAAATTCTTCCATCAGGTCCCTGACTGCCTTGTACAGACTCCATTCCCATGCCCTGGCATAGAATGTCTTGGACTTTGTCACCATCTTCCCCCTGATGGAATACTTGATTTCTCCCGCCTTCTGCTTGTACTGTTCTATGTGGAGGTTAATGAGCACAGGTTTCAGTTTTTTTATCTTTGCTATATTCTTTGCATACTTCTCAACCAGCTCAAATATCCTGTCGTATATCTGCGGATCTTCGAATTTCACTCCAGAGAGATTCACAAGGACACCCTCCTGAGGGTAGCTTCTCACTATCTCATCAAGCAGATCCATATGGCTTATAACGCCGATTGGTTTCGAAGCACCATCAGCTATGGCGCAGACACTTGAAAGACCTTTCTTCATAGCATCGACGCACTTTAGAAGCGTGTCTTCAGGTTTTACGACAACAGGAGGTCCCAGTACATCTTTCACCTTGACGGTCCCGACGTTCCTGAAATATTCTCCCCGATGCATTCTTTCCTTCTCCCTCCAGAGCTGCGTGCTTATGTCACTGATTCTCAATGTGCCTTTGATCTTTCCCTTCCCATCAACCACAGGGATACTGGATTCCTCAATTTCTCTCATGATCCTGATCGCATTGTCAATTGTGTCAGATTCATCAACCGTAATTGGGTCCCCAGACATCACATCCTCCGCCCTCTTGTTTGCAAGCTCCTTCATTCCAGAGATAGAGTATACTATGTCAGTTGTCGTTACAATTCCAAGCAACTTATCTTTCTCCACTACCGGCAGGGCCCTCAGTCCTGTGTCGAGTATGGTTCTGGCGGCCTCCCCGATCTCTGTACCCCTCTCAAGCACCGGAGTTCTCTCGATCACATACCTGACCTTCGAATTCCCCGACAGTGAAGATCGCTTCAGCAGTAGATTGAAGTCGATCATGCCTATGTATTTCCCGTCTTCAGCGAGTGGGAGGTGGTGAATTTCGTTTTCATTCATCTTGGATATCGCTTTAGAAATTGTTTCATCAGGTCCCACCGTTATAACATTTTTAGTCATTATGTCCTCTACGGTTGCCATGCAACTCTTTCATTCAAAACTATTATAGAAAAGTTGGGGTTTATCTCATAATGAGGTGCCAATAGCGATTCTCATATCACCTTGGACAGTCAGTCTTCAATAAGCGTTCTGATCCAGTGCTCATTGATTTGCTGGCTTTGGTTCCTCAAGCACATGCAACCTCGCCGCCTGGCGCCTGATCCACAGATTGTACATCGAGATTGATCTTCCCGATATTTTGCTCGTATCAGAAATTCTCGATAGCACATCCTTGAGAAAACCATCGAACTCCTTCATTCTGTTTTGATCTGGTATCCCTCCTTTGCTGAGATCTTCCCTCATGGGCTGGAATCTGGCCACTATATCATTTTGAATTCCGAGATTCATTCTTTGGAATCCATTGAACGCTTTAGGAGTAGATAGTGATAGATCGAGATGTTCAAGTGCCTTCTCATTCCAGAAAGATTTCCCCTCTGGAATAGTTCCGTACAAAATTCCCTTTTTGAAGATCAGGGGTGAATAAATGGAAATACATGGATTGTTGGAAAATGTAGACCAGATTACAGACTCATCATCCCTGAGTTCCACGACAAAGGAATTAGCGGTCTGATCCCTTCTCGAAAGATATCCGCCATGCATGCATATATCCCCATTGCTCCCATTCCTTGGATGTGTGAAACCACTGTGATGGGACCTCATCAGGGAGAACGCGTTTTCAACTTCATCAATTTTCCTCAACCCTGCTGAAGTAAGTATCTGCCGTTTCACCCCCTGTCCCATCGTCGAATAAAGGATATCCAGTCTATACTTCCTTAAGCGGGGGAAATTGGAAATAGAGCCACTGCCTTCAATTTTCTGTATTTGGTGTTCTCTTCCCTCCGTTTCCAGTATATAACCCTCATTCCTGTCAGCTATCAGGAATGAGTTGTCGTAGTAGAGAGCAGTCCTTATGCTGTTTGATCCACCTATCCCATATCTCTCAAGATATTCCGACATCACGTCCGCAGCTTCTCTTGCCGAGTTGCCCATTTCAAGCCCGAGCCTTAGTAGGTCCATTCCCAGCAATCTCTTCTCCTTACGTTTCTTTTTCGAGAATATAGCCTCATTTCCAATGGCAACCCCTTTTTCGTTGACTCCCATCTCTGCCCCCCACATCCAGTATGGCCTTGAAATTACAACTGAATTCACCTCCCCGCCGTGATCTACCTCTATATAGGTTGCCCTCAACTTGTCTCTGAATTCTAAGTGGGGGTAATATTCCACATACTGGGCTTCGTCTGGCTCTCTATCGCTATTCTTTGCAAATAATGTGAACTCCTTCTTGAATTTGTAGAGAGTGTCGCACATATCTCTTCCACGTGACCACTAATGATAGGGTATGGAGATTAAAATGTTCCTGATTGCTGTCTTAAACTTTCCTGGTTCCGGCTTTGAATCTCCTCGTCTGGCTGAAGACATTGCGTAATTCCTGCGATGCCAAATTCTGTCGCACAAAGTTCCTCTGATTTCTGCTCCCTTTTCTGCCATATCCTCGCGCGGATTCAATTCTTCAATATTTCAGGGATGAAATTGGGAATTTCCGATGTCAGGTAGGAATATCCCATCCTGTCGAAGGCCATGAGACCTGACATTCCTATGACATATGATGCAAGAGTTGCAGAGTGGAAGGGATCAATTTTTCTTGAAAGCAACCCGGCAACGGCCCCGGTGATCAGATCACCCGTCCCTCCCCTTGTCATGCTCTCGTGGTGGAACCCCGTATTCTTCTTGACCATCTCTCCATCACTGATTATGTCCACGCGGCCTTTGAGGAAAATGACCGCGTTCAGTTCTCTGGCAATTTTCTTCACGTTTTCCTCATCTGGTTCGATCCGGAATGTGGATTTAAATTCACCTTGGTGGGGGGTCAATACCGCAAGCCCCCTGAAATCCTGGATGCCCTCAATTGAACCCAATGCGTCAGCATCTATTACGATTCTCTTTCCGGATTTCAGTGTTGCCTCAATTATTTCCCTGGATGCTGAAAACGCTTCCTGGCTCCTGGATATTCCTGGTCCTATTGCAATAGCGTCAGCCTTGTTTCTTATGTTGCCCAACAGATCAGCGGTCATTTCAATATATTCATTTCCAGACTTCCTCATGATCACGTCATTCAGATGTGGTGCAACCTTGCAGTGAATACTCCCCGGAGTGTAAAGGAATACCAGATCAGGACCCATCCTCAACGCAGATTTTGCAACGTATATTGGCGCACCATAAAAATCTGAACTCCCCGCAATTATTGCAACTATGCCATTTTCCCCTTTGTGTGAATTTTTTTCGTTTCTTGGAAAGACAAGGAGTTCTCCCGGCCCGATCATCTCGATTATGTCCTTTGGGAACCCCACATCCCTCACCATGATCTTCCCGCAATTTTGCTCAGTCATACCATCCTTCTCCAACTGCATGGTAACAGTATAATCTGGTTTCACCGCGACTGTCGAAGGAAATCCAGACGGCACGTCCACCGACACAATCACCTTGCCTGACCTATTGATCCTATCTATCAATGAAAGGTACGGTTCCTTGGGAATACCGGTTATGCCTATCCCGAGCAGAGCGTCCACCAGCACGTCATACTCATCGAATTTCGCTTCTTGCTTAATGTTCCCTCCCTCTTGTACGAACGTGTCGTGCTTCTTCTTTGCAAGTGAAGTCTCTGGTTCCTTTGCTTTCAGGACGGAAACGTCCATCTTCTCATGGAGCAGCCTGATGGCAGCGGTGTATCCGTCTCCTCCATTATTCCCACTCCCGCAGATAACCAGTATTCTTTTATGTCCGAGCTCCTTGACAAAACCTGCAACTGCCTTCCCTGCATTATCCATCAGTTCTTCCATTCTAATCCCGGATTTTTCGGCATTCACGTCAAGTATTCTTGAGTCAATGAGTTTGAACATGTCTTAATAATCCCCGTAGCGTATAATATTATTCGCACAGTTCAGCCTTTCGAAAAGAATTATATCTTAATTCAATATCCTATGGAGTGATGAAAATGGGTCAGCTGAGCGTGAGCTGTGATGACCCCTATGAGTACTGATGGTGATAGAAATGAAAAGCGTTGAGGAACTGGCTAAAATCGCAAAGCAATTGAAAGAGAAGGGGATGAACGATAAAGATATCGCTACAGAAATGCACCTCTCTCTGAATACGGTTATTTGGTTATTGAGTGGGGAGTCCAAGAGCAAGGAGGTCCCAAATGACGTCAAGATTGGCTGGAGAAGCATTGGAGTTTATGGCAGCAGGATATCGCACATAGCGGAAGTTATGACGGAGATAATTGAGGAGGAGACGTTTGACGACGAAAAGGAAGTTGATACAGTAGTTGGAATCACGATAAATGGAATTCCGTACGCTTCATTCATCTCGTACCTGACGGGGAAAGAGCTTGGGATATACAGAGCCCTTCCTCAAAAGGGAGAGGGAACATTTTCCAGCAATTATGCAAGCGTCACTGGAAAGAGGGTAGTCCTCGTCGATGATGTTATCAGCACTGGAGAGACAGTCACGAAGGCTATCCAGGCAGTGAAATCTGAGAAGGGAGAAGTGGCCCTGATTGTAGTTCTGACAAACAAGACAGGAAAGGACGAGATGCAGGGAGTTCCCATAAGGTCCCTGATTCGGGCCAGGTTGATAGGTTAATGCACTGGGCGGACGTAGTTGCGTCGAGGGTCGGGGATGACCAGGTTATATCCACGGCCATATCTCCGTCCGGTGAAATTCATGTAGGGAACATGAGGGAAGTGCTCACGGGGGAGATGGTTTTCAGAGCAGTCAGGAGGGCTGGGAAAAACGCCAGATTTTACTATGAGGCTGACGACATGGACCCTCTGAGGAAAGTACCTGCGGGGATAGACCCTTCATTTTCGAAATACATTGGTGTTCCTCTTTATAAGACTCCCTCCCCTGACGGCAAACACACGTCCTGGTCAAATCAGTTCATAGATCCCTTCGTGGAAACTCTCGATCTTGTTGGGGCAAAACCTGAGTTTCTATATACCCACGAGCTGTACGAGAAGGGTCTTTTCAATGACCTTATAAGGGTTGCTCTAGAGAAGAGGAAGTTGATTGGAGAGATACTTAAGGAAGTATCGGGCAAGGAAATACAGGGTGACTACTTCCCGCTCAATGTCATCTGTGAGAAGTGCGGGAGAATAGATAAGACTATGGTAGAAAGTTATGAATGGCCTGATGTCAGCTACAGATGCAACGCCTGCAGCTATGAGGGTAACAGGGACGCAAGGAACGGGGCGTCGAAACTTCCGTGGAGGGTGGAGTGGCCTGCAAAATGGGTCATCCTAGGAGTGACTATAGAACCATTCGGCAAAGACCACGCTGCTGCTGGAGGCTCGTACGATACCGGCAAGAGAATAGCAAAGGAAGTGTTCGGGGTCGAGCCTCCGTTTCCTGTGGTGTATGAGTGGATTCACCTAAAGGGAATGGGGGCGATGCATTCCTCAAAGGGGATACTGATAAGGGCAATTGACATGGTTAAGATGGTCCCTCCTGAAGTGCTGAGATTCTTCATTGCGAAGAACAATCCTGAACGTCACCTCGAGATTGACACTGGTCGGGGGCTGATCTCACTTGTAAATGAATATGATCAGTACGAGAGGATATATTTCGGCAAGGAAGATGCTTCTGACAGGGAAAAGAAGGAGGATTTCAGGAGAATGTACGAGCTTTCCCAGAGGGAAGGAATACCGTCCTCTATGCCCGTTCAGGTGCCATACAATCACATCATCAACTTGGTGCAGATCAAAAAAAACAAGGATGAGATCGTCCAGGCACTGAAATGGTCTGGTTATGACTTGAGTGGAGATCATTCTTCGCTTGATGGAAGGATAAGGGCTGCAAGGTTCTGGCTGGAAAATTTCGCCCCACCTGAATTCATAACCAAGATAGCAGATACACCTCCAAAGATAGACGTGGACGAGATTCAGAAGAGTTTCCTAACGCAGCTCCTTGACAGATTCACTGAGAACATGACTCCTGATGACGTGAACCGGCTGATCCATGATGCCTGCGCAGATACGTTGAAGGATCACAAGAAATGCTTCACTCTTCTCTACAACATTTTCCTTGGCCAAGATACCGGACCAAGAGTGGGATTCCTGCTGACTTCTCTCGACAGGGATTTCGTCAGGAACAGACTGAGTAATTACACCAAGTGACCTCCCGGAGTGGAATCACTGTATTTTTTCTATGATTCTGATTCCAAGCACCTTTTCGATTTTCCTTGCTGTCTGCTTGTCCGGTTTGATTTCCTCTCTTTCTATCTTTGCCAGGAGGTTCTTCTTTTCCTGCAGTTTCGTAGCGAGCTGTTCCTGGGACAACCCCATTTCTTCCCGTCTTTTTTTTATCATCTTCCCGAAATCAAGCATTGGCTCGTCATCGTCCACTATGTCCTGGACAGGTCTTCTCCGGGGTGGAGGGGGCAGAGGATTTGAAACTGGAGCAGGCGCCTGAGCCCTGGTGGCCTTTACGACAGGAGGAGTAGCCCTCCTAACCTCCTTTCCGTATTTCGCACACTGGTCACACACTTTCATCGTTACTCCATCAATCAGAACTTCGTGATATCGGTGCATTTCCCTGCCACATAATTCGCAATTCATGATTATGTTAGGAAAATAGGGTAGATAATTTTACTGCCTTTTCTTCTTGCAAAAAAATATATCCACCATGAAAATAGAGGAGGCGGGGGGCCGTGGGGTAGCTTGGTATCCTACGGGCTTTGGGAGCCTGAGACCCCGGTCCAAATCCGGGCGGCCCCACTATATCCAGGGGGATATAGATAAGACTTCAAAAAGTGTGTATTTTATGTAAATAATACAATATAAATACTAATTTTGCCATTTTACCCCTAAACTCGTTCAAATCTTCGTTTCTCACTCTTAACCATTGAAAAATAGGGCTTTTCTGGCACAGTCTGGTGACAATTGATAGAAGTGGTTATGGAATAGCCTCATTGTGTTTGAAGATGTTTGCCAGGATGGTTCATCAAGAAACACTATTGTCTCCTGATCAACATCCAGATCGCCCAAGTTTTTTAGAATGTCTTCTGCATTCCCGGGTCTGCGGTAATCGTGCTGGTAGGATTTTGATAATTTAAGCCCATCTTCTTAAGCATCTTTCTCACATGCTTTATTCCTTATTCCACATTGAACTTCCTCTTGATCATCTTCATCACTTCTTCTGTAGTCCAGTCGTCCATCTTCTCCAATATTGATCTGAGTTCCGCCTTCCGTTCTTCCGACAGCCTTGACGGCTTGCCCCCAGCGAATCTCGGTGTGAGACCATTGAAACTCACCGTGTTCCATGATTCCTGCCAATAGTAACCGACCATCTTAGTGACTCCAATGTTCTTTGATGCTTCAGCTACAGATGATCCCTGATGCCTGTACTTTATGAAGTACAGCCTCTTCAGGGTCCTCACGTCCTTCTCAATTGATCTTATTCTAAACTGTATTTCCTCCAGAGGGATTGTTTTGTTTACCATAATTCACTCCCTTCTGGACTTAATAAGTCAAACAGTTGACAGTAAAAATGTTACGCATATAACTATAATGCGTCCATTTTCTATTACAGAAGAAAAGTTTATCTTCGTCGACAAGTTCGTTAATGCATCGTGAGGTAATTACCTATGACAGAAGAAAAGGACAAGAAACTTTCAGAAAAAACTGGCGAAGTTGCTGGAAAAGCTGCGAAAGAAGTCGCAGAAGGAACAAAATCTTTTATGAGAGGAATAAAGAAAGGATTCAACAAAAAGGAAGAAGAGAAGAAATGATTTCCAATATTTCTCTTTCTTAGTTAGTCCTGTTCTTTTCCCCTCTTTTTTGCATGAATTCGCAAAGATTGTTTCTAACGAAGGAAACTCGTTCAATTCTCCAAAAAATCATAAATGATTTCAAATTCGGTATTAAATAAATTTTCCTAAATACAGATTTAATGATTTATAATTTGCAGGGAAAATTGAATGATGAAATAAATAACTCACCCCAGTAACTAATGGGGTGAGCCTCCCTCATGTGTTGATTATCCGACCTGAATTAGGGATAAATTCATTGGTACGGGAAACGAATTATAGCGAGCCCCTTGTGATTGGAAGAAAAAATTACCTGATGCTTACGAAGAATTTATTAGAATTGAAGTCTATTATAATTGTTCATTCCGTTAATAATTAACAATGAGAGGTGAGAAACTCACGAAAAACAATCGAAAACTCTTGACTGTGCTTACAATGACACAATTGTTAATGCTTTCGGTTCAATTCGTTGTAGGGATGTGGATAAATCTGTTCTCCCCTGCAATCTATACATCGCTGCCTCTTTCTCCCATGCAATTCATGATGCTTGTCTTATTCTCAGTCCCTGAGGTGATGGCCCATCTGGTAATTGGGATCGTCATAGGAATCGTCGCATTAATCATGATCGCATTTTCTCTGCTAAGCGCGGATATCAAGATCATCATCTTGAGCTTTATAAACGGCATATTGACTCTTGTTGCTGGGGTATCCGGCATACTCTTCTTGATCAGCTACATGAACAATAATTTCCTTTCATTTTCAATGTCTTTAGCTTTTGCCGGCGTGATTCTGACGGATTTCTCAATCGTCTATTACGGTTCCGGAGATAAGCTGGGCAAATCTGGTCGTATTTTTGATTCTTTAGACATATTAAAGAACAGGTATGCAAAGGGTGAAATATCGAAAGAGGAATATGACAGGATGAGAGAGGATCTGGGGAAATGATGCTCATTGGGAGACAATATTTGAAAAAATGAAAGAAGTAAGAGGTACTATGGTTACCCACCCTTGAACTTTTGTTTAATTACCAATTGAAAACTATTTAGCATATCTGCGCTTTTAATATTAATGGACCTTAGCCTAGAACGCTTTTTTTCAGATGCAGTTAGGTCTTACAATAGTGTCTCACAGCAGGTAAGAAGTGCCACTGAGAGGTGGGCGTCTGATAACCTGTATTGCCCCAGATGCGGTAAGATACTTACTCCTTTCCCTACGAACACTCCTGTCTACGATTTTTACTGCAACCACCTGGGCCTTAGTTACAAGATAATTAGTGACATCGAAATCGACAATTTCCAGCTTAAAAGTTTGAAGTCATTTCCGTACTCGAATTTCCCAAAGCAAATAATTGGAGCAGAGTATGTCAAAACCTTTACAAGTTTGGTAGAGGGTCGGTTTCCTTCTCTTTTTCTATTGCATTACAGCAGGAAAATGTTAGAGGTGAGTGACATTTTACTGATCCACAGACTATCTATCACTCCAAGAAGCATTATACCAAGAAATCCTCTAAGTGAAACCGCAAGAAGGAGTGGCTGGCAAGGGAGCATATTATCGCTGGAAAACGTACCCCAAATTGGAAAAATACCTGTTATCCGAGACGCCAAAGTTGTCCCAAAACGAGATGTTATGCATAAATGGATGAATGTTGAAAAAGTTATGAAAGGCACTTTGGAACAACGCAGTTGGATCACGGACATTGTGTCGATAATTGACGGATTTGATTCTGAGTTCACCCTTGAAGATATGTACTATTTCTCAAATTCTTTATCTGAAAAACACCCGAACAACAAGCATATAAAAGATAAGATAAGACAGCAACTGCAGATACTTAGAGACAGGGGTTACCTGAAATTCAAAGGAAGTGGAAAATATGAGAAAACCTTAGAAAACTATTAATATCGTGATATACATATAATTAGACTGGTAATATTATGCAGGTAGGATTGACAATTGATAGATTGTTTTATCAGACTCTTATTAGGGCACCGCAACGGAAGGTCATATACAAGGATAGGAGCAGAACCTACAAGGAACTCTTTGATGATGTGGTGAACCTCTCAGGAGGTATCTCTGAAAGATACCACGCGGGTACAAGAATCGCCGTGTTGGACTGGAACACGATTCCGTATCTACAGCTCCTCTTCGCTATTCCCTGCGCAGGAGATGTGATTCACCCAGTTAATATGCGGCTACCGCCCGAGGAGCTCATCAAGACAATCAAGGTGGCGGGAGATGAAGTTTTGATTTTTTCCAGCGAGTTTCTTCCAATTGCAAAAAAGATTGAAGAGATGGGGATAATAAAAGGTGAGAACATTTACAGAACTGATGGGTCTGAGACCTATCATTCCTACCTCGATTTATTTGGATCAGGAGGAAGACGGTCATTTAACCTAGATGAGAATAGCCCTGCATCCGTTCTCTTTACATCTGGCACAACAGGGACCCCCAAGGAGATCATCTATTCCCACAGGAAAATCACCATGGCCATCTGGAGCATCCTTACACTTCTATCCGCATACCCTGGAAATGCCAGGATGAATGCTGACGACGTCATATTTTCTTTGATTCCGAACTATCATCTCTGGTCATGGGGAACCCCCTTCATTTCTGCAATGATCGGAGCGGATTATGTTATGGATGGTAAATTTGACCTTACAACAACGGTTGAGGCGATAAAGAAGCATAAGGTTACCTGGATGAGCATGGTTCCAACGATGCTTTATGGCCTGATCTCATATCCTTCAGGGGACGAACTTAAGGGGCTTAAAGTGATGGTAGGCGGGTCACCCATCCCTTCAGGACTGATCAATGCAGCCACCTCCAAAGGAATCGAGCTCACATCTATCTATGGATTCTCAGATGGACTGATCGCAGGAATAGGCTCAATTATGGAAGATGAGGATGACTTATGGAAGAGAAACGTGCTTTCCACTGGTGGGATGATACCGGCACCACTTTCTGAATATGCAGTCAAGAAGACCTCAGAAGGAGAAATTGGGGAACTTCATTTCAGGTCTCCATGGCTCCCAAATGGTTACGAGAATGATCGGGAGAAATCCGCCGAATCGTACACTTCTGATGGCTGGTTCATTACGGGAGATGCTGGAAATATCACAGGCGGAAGAGTGCAGGTCAGCGACAGGATCAAGGATCTTATTAAAAGTGGTGCCGAGTTCATCCCGTCTGCAATACTTGAGAGCGCAATTTCTGATATACCGGGAATCGAGATGGTTGCAGTAGTTGGAATTCCTGACAGTAAGTGGGTGGAACGCCCAGTCGCCTATGTGAAGTTACGGGGAAGCCAGAAACTGGACGAGAACCAGTATAGAAGTTACCTCATGAGTTTGGTAGATGCAGGCAAGATACAGAAATGGTGGATTCCGGATAAATTCATTCCTATAGATTCGATGCCAATGACTGGAACTGGGAAGATTGATAAGAAGGCTTTACGCGCTCTTTCGGGAAGAAACTGAAGCAGGAATGGGCACCAGCTACAACAGGATGTGAAAAATTGCCACACAAACAATCCATCCAGCAATGATTTCATTTTCAAGACCACGTGCGGGAGCCTCTCCCCTTTCTTGCGGAGATCCATGTAGGCTAAACAGACCATACATCAAGGGGGTCATCTATACCTGGATTTCTTATGAAGGACCGCCCACTATGATGCTTAATTATTAATACCTTTATTCCGTTGTATTAAGAGAAGAGAGTCTATGTATAGAGAGAAGCCAAAAATATTCAAATGCGATATTTGTGGCCTCCATTATACTGAGGAAAAAGACGCAAAAGAATGTCATAGATGGTGCAGTACTCATGGCTCCAGCAATGAGGAAATAGCGATGCGCTCGGTCGAAGCAAATTATAACAGACCGATAATCTGAAATCTGGAAAAATGACTGAACAAAGTGGCAGTTATCATTACCCTAGAGTAATCGCTGATCAGAGATATCTCTTCTCTATCTCACCAAATCTTTTCCGGATAGAATAGCTGTGACCGCAAGATATACTCTTCAGTATGAAGAGATGATGAAACGCAAAGTACCCATCAGTAATACTCATAATTTATTTTGAAATGAGTTTCTTCCGGATAGAATCATGCTTTTTTTAAAACTATTATTCTGTATGCCCATTGGGATGGCTTCTTCTCTCCCGTTCCAGAAACAATATCTGCCCTCCCCCTGAAAAATTTCAGTTCCTCTCCGATATGTGGGAATAGGTCGCCAATCACGAAATATCCACCACTTTTTAACGAGTCAAGTACGGTCCCATATGCTTTGAATCTTTTTTTTCCAATGTTGTGGAAGACGAGATTGGATATTGCAAGATCGTAGTGACCTTCGGGGTAAAGTGGTTTCGTGAGATCATGCTCCAGGAATGATACTCTTCCATGAATACCCAGAATCTCCATGTTTTTATTTGCTTGAATGAGAGTTCCATCGGAAAGACTTTCGTGGCCGAATATGTCCACCCCCGTGATTTCAGCCTGAGGGAAACACTTGGCAGCAACGTAGCACATGAACCCTAAACCACATCCTGCATCCAATATTCTCAATCTAGAATCGCTTGAATAAAGAGATAGCAGACGAGTGGAGAACAGCGCCTCCGCTTCCGCACGGATTCTCCTCGACTCTTCTATGGTTGAATGGTGGTATTTCCCGAAGTCGACTTCCATCGTGTAAAACGGAACAATTCAAGGACTTAAACAATTCTTAGCTCTTTTAACAATTAATCCTTTTCGAGGACTTCCAGAGGGTCAACACTTTTTTTATCCTTTTCAGATATATTCATGCTCTAGAGATAAGCGGATGGAAGTGCCACTACAGCCAGCCGTGAAATTGGTTTCATAGCTCAGTTCACAAAGGCTTTTGAAACTAATAAGAATGAGCATTACTTCCATTATTGAATGGAGTGATTTTTACTACCTTTGGGAAGGCATCGCTTGGCGGTAATCCGGCGATACTGTTACTTTGTCGGTCATGGAGGCGACCACCTAAATTCCATGAAAAATCTTAATATTCAATTGAAAATAGAACCCCATAAAATGATCCAGCATACAGACTTTAAACATCCCCGAGAACGAATATTCTCCAAAGAGGCTATATTTTCAATAAAATCAATGCTTATCAGTAACAGAATTGAACCTGCAATGAGCATTTTCTACCTCACCAACGAGAGAGAATATCTTGGTCTTGGTGTGGCAGAATATAGGGAAAGTAAACGCTTAAAAAAGGAAAATCATAAGATTCAGGTGTCAGCAGGATCCATATGGGTTCGATCGCTTGATGAGAATGTTGATCTTCTCCCGAAGGATTATTACAAGAATCAAAGGTTCAAAGGGAAGCCGATAGAGTATCTAAAAGAAGTGAGAATGTGTCCTGCCGTCATTCAGAACGGAGGGAGATTGTATCACCTTATCCAGTACACCTTACGTGAAAATGAATTCGTTACAAGGAGGCTAATGGAACTCAATTTCCATGTGAATTCGGAGCACGGAAGGGATTCATTCAGAATAGAGGGCATCACAGACTTTAAAGGTGAAATATCATTCTTCAAGGAATTCGGATTGGATGATTCCAGGGTATTGATTGAAATATCTTTTCCTTATGATGGGGTGCAGTTCTATGCAATCCAGAAAAACTCAAGCAGAAATGTCACAAATCTGCAATTTATTACATTAATGGGGGATGAAATAACAATTGCAGACTGGGATATGATAATCCCAAGTATGGACAAATATGCCCTTGAATTTGATAATGCGTACAGGAGGGTACTGGATTCGCTTTTGATCCCGGACGGGCTGGAGATCAGGTGTGAAGGGGACCGCTGTAACATTGAACTGATAGTGGAAAACAGATTTAAAGCCCCTTTTGAAGAAGAAATACGGAAGATGAGGGAGATTTATCCAGAAATAGGCATGAGGATTGAGAGAATATGAGCATTTCTCTGAGATGGGCACAGTTCACATAAGTTCGGAGAAGGGAAGGGTTCCTGTTTCCGGTACTAATTTGATGGTTCGACATGAATGACTACTTCCTTTATTTCCGGCATGGTCGTTTTGATGGAATCCTCGATGCTGTCAGCTATACCGTGAGATTCCTTCAGTGTCAGATAAGGTTCCATGATGAGCACTATTTCGACGAAAATAACAGGACCTGCCCATCTCGCCTTAACTCCCCTTACCATTTTCACAGATTGGAACCCTTTCAGGATGCTGTCGATCCTTTTCAATACCCTCTTGTCCTTTGGAAGGTCAAGTAAGCTTGTGATGCTATCTCGACCTATCTGATAAGCAGTATAGAAGAGTGTTATTGCTGCAATGAGAATTGCTGCATAATAGAACAATATGCTCCCGGTGAAATAATTCAGAAGAAGTCCTGCAGCGACCCCCAGTCCTTCATAGACGTCAGTGTAAGTATGCATCCCGTCAGATCTTAGGGAGGGGGAATTAATCATTTTTCCTCCTATTATCTTAGCCCTTCCAGAAAAGAATAATGGGACAAGGGAAACTGCCTGGATCACTGCAGACTGGAGGTCCCCCGTCGGGATGTAAGAAAGAGTGTTTCTCAATATGTCAAAGGCATAAAAAGCGACCACCATTGCTATGAATAGTGATAACAGGTCCTCCAGTTTGTATAGGCCGTAGGAGTACCTGTTTTTCAGGTTGCTCTGCGTTATCTTGAGTGAGACAAGCACTAGCACCGTGATAGAAAGATCGATGCCTATGTGGAATGATTCCATTAATAGCGCATAATTTCTCCATATGACGGATGCAAATATTCTCAGAATCAAAACTCCCGCCTGCAAGAGAAGTGCAATAGTCACGAAAATATCCGCACTCTTCTTCCTGTCTTCCACCATCTCTTTCCTACATTGCACATTTTTATAAAAGACTAATTATTATTAAGTATTACCTAAATTCATTTAGTCTATGAAAAAATACTCTTACCCGCCTTTGTCATTCCGAGCATTTCCGTGTATATGAATGCAACAATGACGAATCCTAGAAACACATAACCGATGGCAGAGTTTTCTGAGTTTATGATTGAAAGGAGAAGAACTGAGAAGGAGAGAATTTGAGCTACTGAACCGACGATAATCTCCCTGAGTCTCCTAATCATTGCATCAATGTTTATCTTGATCAGCGAGAAATTGGCAGAGATATGAATGAAGAGGTTCCCCATTCCCGCAAGAGCTCCCAGAGTCAGGAAAGCATTGAAGGGTGATTCAATCCTGAATAGAGGGAGTAGTATCGCCAGATAGAGAACGATAGTCACCATACCTGCAACCAATGGATTGTCATATCTCAGGAAAGTCAGGTTGGCAGGAAGGAGCCTGTTCAAGCTCATTGCGTACAAATTTCTAGAACCTGCCAGCATGAACGCTAGAGTGGCAAGAATACCGTCGCTTATAGCAGCTAGTATAATGACCGGGAAGGTGAACGGGCCGAATACCCCCCTGAGGGTGAAAAGGATTGGTGTGCCCCGTGATATCACGGTACCGAGCTGACCTTCGTAGATGAGGACATCTACGAGGCCATAAAGTACAAGAGCCATCAGTCCTCCCCCCACAATGATAACTAAGATGGCAGCTCTCCCGACGTTCACCTCTGCTTTTTTCACCTCACCTGAAACTGGAGTTATGGAGCCATAGCCGGTTGGGATCCCGATGGCATATAGGATGCCAAGGATGAAGAGAGAAAACCATTGTTTTGACGAGACTGGATTGTAAAATGAGATTGGATTGTAGAAAGTGAAATGGGCAAAGAACATTGAAACCAAGAACATCAGTACAAGAACTGCGATTTCAAGCGATGAGGCAACTATCGCATAGTGGGCAGAAGGTTTTATTCCAATAAGCATTAGAATTGATGCAGGCACGATTGATGCCAGAAAGGAGATGAAAACTGGAATGTGAAGAAGATAATTGATAATGAAGGTGGAACCCGCCACGTAGGCGCAGCCATACAGTACTGAATAGAATGTATATATTACGCCTGTTTCAAGGCCAAGTCTCTTGGAGAGACCGTAAAAAGCATAATTGAAGTAACCTCCCGTGGACGTGAATTTTCTTGAGAGGTAAGAGACCACCAGACCATTGAGCAGGACAATTAATGTCCCGATGATTACCACGACTGGCGCGAAACCCGCAGTCAAAACAACAACTGCGGTAGTGTAAGTCAGCATGCTGAGAAATGGGGCCTGGCCGCCAATAGACAGGAAGAATATGTCGCTGAAGCTCATCTTTCTTTTGAGCTTATCTTTGCCAACTGCGCCAGCATTACTAACCATCTTTTCACCAAGTATTTTTTTGTAGTCCCGAAAGTATGAGCATCGGATGTTATACGGTTATTTTAATATTTATTTGAGTAGTTTGCCCTAAACTCTCGATAATCTCAAAATTATGAAACCTTTCTTGTGATCTATCTTTTTGTTGAACCCTTCGACATGAAGTTCGTTCCACTGGGCCTCACTAGCGCCATGTGACGTTTTTAGCCTCGAATTGTCGTTATCAAATTCATATATGGCAATGGTTCCTCCGTCTTTCAGGTAATTCCTAAACGCGGGTATGGAGTCCTTGCCATCCTTCCAGTGGTGATATGAGAATGATGAAATAATGAGATCGAATTTTTCATCAAATAGGATTTCCCTGCTACTACCTAATGCGATTTTTACCCTATTATCCAAATGCTTCTTTTTGATCCTTTTTGTTGCATATTTGATCATCTGAGGAGATGGGTCAATTCCGTAGACCTGTACGTTGAGGAATTTGCTTGCTATCAGCTCTTCAACAATTGCCGGCCCACATCCTATGTCAAGGACCTTCTTTCCATTCAGGTCATTTAGGTCTTCCACAATTATTCTATACCTACTCTTCCCAATTGGTGCAAAAAGAGAATACATTAAAGAAGTCAATGCACCGAACTTTTCGTCTCCATCGACATACAGATCGGAATTCAAAATCTCACTTCAGCTTTAAATAATGTGAATCAGTTTGCAACCCACTGATTTCCCCAGTTGCGCATCCTGTCCACAATCTCCCCGAGAGACTTTCCTTTTTCAGTCAGAATGTAAGTGACACGAACTGGCCTCGTGTTGCCTACAACTCTCTGCAGTACTTGTTCCTGTTCTAGAAATTTCAGTTTTTCTGAGAGCATTCTTGACGATATACCGTCAACAGACTTCTTTAGCTGATTGAACCCCTTCGGTTGCTGGCAGAGGTCTCTGAGTATCATAAAGGTCCACGCATCTCTCAATATATACAGAGCTCTTTCAACAGGGCAGCTCGAATTTTTCCTGGATTCGATGTCATAGTGCTTTCTCTGCATAAGAGGTTATAGGAACTAAGTTTATAAAATTAACCTAAGTATATCTTTGTACTCTTAATGCCAATTTCAGCGTATTTGCTGTTTTAGTTTAGAGAGAGCGGAGGCAGTCCACCTTCTGGAATCTCTAAATGAATGACCTACTCTCGGAATACCTGGAAGTGAAGCAATTCTACTCCTCCCCATTCATCTGCAACCACTATCGTGTACTACCCACTCGGAAAGTTTACAAAATTATAGCTATCGTTCGTGAAGCTTGATTGGACCCAGTAACCAGATAGGTTCACAGATGCACGCAGTGTAATGTTTACTGGATTTCCGATTCCCCCCAGGATTGCGTTGTCACTGTGACCCAATATCGTATAAAAACTCACTGCGTAAATTGCTGGGCAGAAGTATATTCCTGGGTACCATACCTCAAGCGGGCTCCCTGAATTGTAAGAGCTGTAGTTTACAAACCCATCCAGTACAATAAAGCCAAAAGGCAGATTTTCTCCACATGGTGACATAGCTAGAGGACGATTAAGGCCTCCTATCGTCGGCCAAAGAGCACTCCGGTTCACTTCCACCGTAGGACCGTTGTTGAATATCTCAACTTGCAATGTTATATTGTTTCCTGAGTCTATCAAGGCGCTGCTTTCACCTGCAATCAATTGAAGTTGCGGCGGCTCTTCCCTATTAATTGTGAAAATCCCGAAATTAAGTGAATAAAGGGTCACAATGACGATCATCAACACAGTTGCAAGGATTACCATCATCTTCCTTCTTCTCTTTCCAGTGCATTCATTCTCTTCAACAGTTGGGCCCATTTATTACACGCTGATATATTGCTAATTTCGTATTTTACGAATTTCCCAGATGTAAAACTGCACCAGTTTCAGTTCGTTAGTAACTGTATTAATGCCTGTGAGAAAGCGTATGATAATTCAAGCAAGAGAAACATCAATTAGGATGTAGATTATCAGATAGGGTGCGACAAGCAGAAAGTTTCGTTGGGGATGCAATTCTTTTCATTTTTATGTCGCTCTTCTGGGGATTAAACTATTCTTTCCTGAAGATTGCTCTGCAATTTGAGCCCCCACTAATGGTCCTGCTCTTCAGGGTCACATTTGCTGCCCTGATATCAGTGGCATTCTCTTTCCGTTCCCTGAAGAAACTCAGAGGCATTGGATTTTTAAGGCCTTTCTTGATGAGCCTTCTAAACATATCCATGTTCATGTCGCTCTGGTTTATTGGTGAGGAATATGAACCCGCCTCAATCTCTTCAATTTTGATTTACACATATCCAATTATGGCAGTTCTTCTTTCAGGACCCTTCCTTGGGGAAAAACTTGGGTTAATGAAAATTACCGGCACTATTGTTGGATTCTTTGGGCTTGTAGTTATTTTCATTGATCAATTGGCCATACGGGGAAGCATCGGACTTTTGCTACTGGTTTCTGCTGCACTTATGTGGGCTATTGGAACTGTTTTTTACAAGAAATACCTGGCGGGAGTAGATCAGGCAGGAATAAATGCCCTCCAGTTCATATACGCAGTTCCAGTGGTGCTTTTATTCACCGCTGTGCAGGGAGGCGTAAGACCGTTGAACCTGGATTTTCTGCTTATAACTCTTTACATGGGTTCATTTGGTACTGCAGTTGCATATTATATTTACCTCAGGCTGTTGATGAAATACAAGGTATCTCACGTGTCTCCCTACCTTTTCTCTGTTCCTGCCTTTTCTATCTTTCTGAGCCTGATAATAAATGGAGAGCAGATAATGGTAACTACTCTGGCGGGTTTCCTCCTTGTGTCTGCAGGCATTTATATCAGTTCAAGGTAGATTCATATATCATCTGGAGTACTCCTGCTATTAACAGGGAATCTGATGAATGATAGATAGAGTGTGAAGAGGAATGTAACGAGCATCAGCACAAGAGTCAGCACCGCGAAGTCAGGAAGTAAAACTGGAATGTTGAAAAGCGGGTTTACCATCTCACTTGCCTGAATCCCCGTTGAGCCTGTGACTATTATGTAAGGGTACCTGGAAATATTGAGCGTGATCTCAAAGAACAGAATGAATACGTATACAACCCCTCCTCCAACCAGAGCGGATATCATCCTGGTCTTTCTGAAGACTGTAGCAAAACCCAGCAGCGTTCCCATTATTAAGAGCACGGTTGAAATTATAAGATATCCTTTCGCTGACATCTGGGAATAGAGGTACTGTGAATTGATCTGCAGTTCTTTTACAGTTGCAAAGAACATTATGATGGATAGGATCGAAAAGATTATGGTGGATAACCTTGCGATTCCTATCCCTTTTTTGAACTCTGATGAATTCTCCTTCCTTCCTTTGACGGATGCATAAGCCAGTACCACGAATGAAGACAGCGCTATGGAAATGAACCATGTGTAAAGTGCCATTGGAGTGAATATTGGGTTGTTCAGAGGATTCTGGTTGCTCGCTACAAACAGGGTGAGGCCCGCGACCTTCTCTGTAGTGACTCCATATGGGAAATCCAGCGTTGCAAAGATGCTGGTCATTCCGTAGGCCACCATGAGGGCTCCAACCATCATAAATATTCCTACCACAATGTGGGCGTTATGCCCCATCCTGTCCCACGTGTACCAGTACAGGGCCATGCTTACGATGGCTATCATTATTCCTGCTACAGCTACGGATATAGGGTAGAAGAGGATGTTCGTTGCAATGTAAAGCAAAGACGGCCAGTATCCCGCAAGGAAGACTGTCAGCCAGGTAGCCAGCACTCCTGCAAACAGGTCTACTCTAATCAGGTAAGAAGTCAATCTCCTTGCAAACTTGATGTAATCATTATCCTTGCTGATTCTTCCTTTGATTTCATAAATCGGGATGAGCACGGTCAGTCCCAGTACAACGGTCACAAAGAAATAATGGGCAAAAAATGTGAGTGCAATTCCTGCCAACCCCCAGTATAGATTGTCCATTTCAACTACCTCCTCCTGTTGCGCTTCTCCTGAGATTCTTGAAGAATATCATATAAATTCCCCAGAGTCCGGCACCCAGCACTCCAAGTTCAAGAAGAATTATTGCGACCGTGAATGCAACTGTTATTGTGTGCGTCGTGACCACATCATTGTAGGTCACCAGTCCATAGATTGTCCACGGGTGTCTTCCCATCTCCCTTGTTGCCCACCCAAACACTGATGCCAGAATGGCAAGAACGGCCGCTACATACGTGCTGTATAACACGAATGTTTCCGTCTTCATCCTCAGGATTACCCTTACAATCCTGTCAATTGTCTTTGAGTACAGTCCGAGATAACCTACTGCTATGACAAAAAGTATAACGCCCGATATCACCATAAAGTAGTAGAAGAAATGGAGCCAGGGTGCATATACCTCGGTGGATTGTATTGTCAGCTGTGCCATTGGATTTGTTGCCCCCGGAATGGAAGACAGATAATTGTAACCTTTGAACCAGTGACCCGCATTCCCAAACAGTAGGAAACTGATCAGCGGGTCAGATCCTCCATTTGGAGGTATGCCTTCAGTTGCATAGAAGATGTTTCTCTGGAATTCGTAAAGCAACCTGCCCTGAAAATCTCCAATAATGGGCTGGATTACTGATGATATAGCCCCGATCGCAAAACTGACTTTGAGCCCCTTCCAGTTGTACGCTTTGTTTCCATAATTCTTGAGTATCTTGTAGGACAGATAGGAAGCAGAAAGGAATGAGGTTATTATTATCGCGGCGAACAGGTTGTGAAGATATGTCGCATAAGCCTCAGGGTTGAATATCGCCACCCAGGGGTTGCTCGTGAAATTGGAGAGCAGCTGGAATGCATTTGGTGAGGATAGCAGCACCGATCCTGTTACTGGAAGCACAGTGGTAAGTATCTTTAGTTTTGCTGGATTGATGACCTGGCTACCTAGAGAGGGGACCCAAGGCAGGAAATTCTGGGCCACGTATGTCCCGGTTCCCCAGGGTACCTGCATCCACGCATTCACTGCAAGTATCATGTACGCGGACAGACTTGAACCGAAGAGTACTCCTGCACCAATTAGAACGTGAAGTCCCTTCCACCTTTTGAGGCGATTGAATGTTGTGAGATAAGTACCTATCAGAACTATCTCTATTATGAACGCATAGAGCTCAATAATCAGAGGTGCAGCAGCCATGCTTGCGATGAGGGCAATGGACCCAGACCATACCACGACAAGCCCAAATTCCACCAGTGTTCCGGTCACTGCTCCCGCAGCAAACGTGATTCCCCACAGCTTTGATGCATTCTTCGCCATTTTCAGGTAATCATTATCCTTCTTGATCAATCCTATTGATTCCAGCGTCAGCACAACCGTCGGAAAGCCAACTGCGAAAATCAGGAAGAAAGCATGCACATAGATGCCAACTATAGTCATGTATTCTGCAAGGTTTGCACTTGACCAGGACCCACCAGTTTGCAAACCTGCAAGATTGAATAAATCGGTTACAGGATATATCATCTGGATCAGTGTTGATTGATTGGACAAGATTTAAGGGTTTCATTACATTAATCGATGTAAAAATTTTTAATATAATTCTGTCTGCATATATTTAAAGGAAGCTAAATCACATTGGTTTTATTTAAATTATCTACTTTAGCTTTAATTCTTTTCGTTATTTCATCTCTTATTCCTTTCCCCTGGTCTGCCTTGAAATAGAAATATCCCAGTCTTCTTTTCAGGATATCTTCTACAGTCAGTGCACATTCTTCGTTAATTGCGAGGTCAATTCTGTCTCCTTCCTCCCTTCTTCTGTACAATATCTGTGGAAGATCGCTGGTTCTCATCTTTCTTCCGAGAACTTTTCCAACAGTTGCAGCCACTTTTCTTGATGCGGTCCTGTAGTTGGTTATCTTAACTCCCATCACCGAGACCATCTTTCCGGTCACGTCTATATGGAAATCCCTCGTCACTCTGCCCGGATCATTTCCCTTCCCGTAAAGTGGCCTTATCCCTACATACGTGCCTATTATGTCTGATCTGTCCAGTGCTGGAAATAGTCTTTTTACTGATTCGTATATGTAGTCCTTCTCCTCATCCGTGACCTTCAAAGAATCGGGAGAAGTCACAAAGTCGTCAGTTGTACCTATGATCACCGTTTCGTTTCGCGGGATCACGAACATCTGCCTGCCGTCAATGTGAGACTTGAATGCAACTGCATTCCCGAAAGGAAAATGATCCTTTTTCATTATCAGATGGGAACCCTTGCTCAACTTGAATCCGTTCATATCCTTCCCTGAGTACTTTGCATAGGTCTCGCCGACCCATGGACCCGTAGAGTTCACTATAACTTTGCATTTGACCGAATACTCCCCTCCGAACATAGTATCTCGTAGAGTAACCCTGTTCATCCCGTTTTCCTTGATGATTTTCTCTGCAGCCACATAATTTAACGTCATCGCCCCAAGCATTTTGGCCGTAATTACATTATATATGACCAGTTGGGCATCATCTGTGACTGCATCCATGTATGTATAATGGCCCTTGAATCCCGGATATGAGTATTTGCCTTTGTGGAATCTGGGAATACTGTAATTCCTACCTAAGAGATTGTAAAAGAGCAACCCCGCCGCAATGGTGTACCTTCTCCAGGACCTGTCGTCAATAAGTATGTCAAAGTCTATCCCCTTTACAAAGTCAGTATTCTTCATCAGATAGTTTCTCTCCCTAAGCAGGTCCATCGTGACCATGACGTGGCCCTGTCCAAGATATCTAATCCCCCCATGAATGAGTTTCGAGGAGTTGCTGCTGGTACCTGACGCAAAATCAGCCCTGTCGACAAGTATCACGTCCAGGCCGTTTGCAGCCAGAATGCTTGCTACTCCAGCCCCGGCGATTCCTCCCCCTATTATAAGGACGTCGAAGTATCTGCCGGCAAGCGTACCTAGGTCTTTTTTCCTGGTTTCCAGGGAGAACTCCATAGGGTCCCATATCTTCCGCATTTATATCTATATTTATGAGAGTCGTAGGCTGGATAGACCAAGCAATTGTGAAGCACTTTTCAAAGAGGATACTTTGAACCAAGCGACTCAAATGACCAGTAGTTGAGTTGTGAAGATATATTGGATCAAATAAGGACAGCAGATTGTTGATAACGATTTCCAATCAATTTTTCACCCTCCCTGAATCTTCAGCTGAAACTTCCCAATCAAAGTAATATAATTGATTTATTTACTAATAATTACGAAAGTAGTCATATCGGGAGGAACTGGTTTCATTGGGACGAATCTTGCAAAGCATCTCATTTCGAAGGGAGAAGAAGTCACTATCCTGACAAGGGGTGAAAATAAAATAGATGGCAATCCAGGGTATATTCACTGGGACCCAAGTGTAGAAAAATACAATGACGGAATTGAAGGAGCTGACGTAGTGATTAATCTTGCTGGATATTCAATAGCTGCAAAGAGGTGGAGTACTAGAGTTAAAAATGAACTTGTTGAAAGCAGGGTCAAGAGTACTAATTACCTTGTAAAATCGCTTGAAAGATGGAATACTAAACTCTTCATAAGCGCATCAGCAGTTGGTTATTATGGGTTCAGAGGAGATGAATTAGTTGATGAAACTTCGTCCCCTGGGCAGGACTTTCTGTCATCCGTGGCGAAAAAATGGGAAGAAGCTGCAAAGTCTGTCAAGGAGGATTACGTATCAATCCTGAGATTTGGAATCGTTATTGGTAGGGAGGGAGGAATTTTGAAGAGGTTTTTGAAGCCCGTAAAATATGGACTTTCTAAGAAGATCGGTTCAGGGGAACAATGGATTTCATGGGTTGATATAGATGATGTGATAGGAGCAATAGACTTCATTATCAGCAATGATCTTAAGGGAACCTATAATGTTACCTCTCCAAACCCCCTGAGAAACAGGGAATTCATGAAAATTATTTCAGAAGAGATGGGTAAGAGGCAGCATGTTTCAGTTCCTGGAATATTAATAAAAACGTTACTAGGAGAAATGGGAGAGAGTTTAATCCTGAATGGACAGAGGGCGGTTCCCAGGAGGCTTGAGTCCGAAGGCTATTTATTTAAGTATCCGGAATTGAATCACTCAATTAAAAAGGCCCTAAGTCAAGATTAGAGGACTTATTCTTGTTCCGCCCGGCAAAACAGTAAGGAAGAGATGACTCTGAAAAGATGAAAATCACAATTAGTAGTTTTATTATCTGATACTACAATTATTAAATTTTAGGCTCATTGATTTTGAGATTTGTACATTTTAATCAGTGTTCCAGCTATCTTTGACCTATTTTTCAATCCTTAACCTTGCTTTATCTTCCCTTTAACATTCCTCAATAATCCATCAATTCTCTCCTCAATCCCGCATGCTCTGTTAAGATAGAGGAATATGGTAAGAAATTGTGAACTTGTTAAATTTGGAATGGGTAATTGAGCAAGGTAATCTTATCAATTGGAAAGAATATAAGTACATCAGTTTATTAGAATAATGATGGACAGCAATAATAGAAGAATATGGGAGATAACCTCAATATTTGTGGCTCTCGAAGCTGTCTTTATATATTATGTAGTCGGACTGTTGCTCGTCGGATATCGTCCTGGATCCGTGCTATTTGGTTTTAAGCCTGCTGGATCTGGTCTTGTTCTTATCGTGTATAATAATCCACTCAAATATTTTCTAGGCCTGAGTTACGTGCTCAAGACTTTCTTCCCCACCTACTGGTATCATGTCTACCATTTTAATCCGACATATGTTAATGCGGTTGCAGTTGAAAGTCAAATAAAGGCAGCAAATAATTTTATGTTTGCGGTCTGGCTAGGTCTAATAGTAGCAGCAATCATAGTCGCAGTCGTCTATGCGATCAAACTCAGAGCAAACCTTAAAGCAACTCCAAAAACACCTATGCCAGTCCTGGAAGTCAGCTGCTGAGTAACGTGTTTTAAGTGCACCATCTTACGATTGGAATATTACTTTATGTCAACTTTCTTCACTTTAGTCTTGACTTCCGGGGGTTCGACGAAAGATCTGCCTGCTTTAAGCATTTCCTCTAATGCTTTAAGGAGATGATCCACCGTTCCAGTCATCGTTTTGCTCATGTTTGGAATTGTAACCTTGAGTTCTATGGTTATTTTGTCATTTCCATCTTCTTCTGCCATTTATTTCATCTCTATATTCAAATAGCCATTAATAAATTCTGCGCCAATAGGATTTTTATCGACGTATGCGGCTGGAAGGTAAAGCACCCTTTTCCAGTTCCCGAGTTCCAGTATGAGCTCTCCTCCCTTATTGTAGATGTTCATGTCCTTTTTGTCAGCAAATGGGAGTTTGAACTTCACAAAGTATTTTCCTTTCTCCTTGGTGAATTCGACATTTGAACCTTTCTTGAATATCTTGTCAGGATCATTCATCCCATAGATTCGTCCGCCCATTTCCCTAAGTTTTTCAAACCCTATTGGCTCGGAGTTAAGGAGTGGAATCTTGAAAATATTCAAGTCAGAAAATGAATAATCAATTCCCTTGATGATCTCTTCCTGTGCATTTCTCCATCCGCTGAAGAAGTTTCCAGTGTTTTCCTGATATATCTTGTTGACAAAAATTGAGTCCACGGGATACCCGTAGAGCAGGAGGTAAGTATAAGCCCTCTTTGTCTCATTGAATGACATTCTATCAGGATTTGTGACCAGCCTTATTGTGGAGATGTTGGAATTTGTCAGGACATCCCTGATTTTCCTCAGTGCTGAATACAGTCTTTCCACACTCTTGAATACCTCATCATTTGGCATTGGCATCGGGCCTATCGTATTCATTACCGGTCTCACCAGCTTTGCAGCCAGCCTGCCAACAGGGAATATTTTGTCCATATACCATGTCATTGCTTCCGGAAAAGAAAGTAATTTCAACGACTCTCCCGTTGGGGCACTGTCTATGATTATATCATCATATTTTTTCCCCTCATAGTACTCCAGTAGGTACAGTAACTGAGCGGCTTCGTCAAATCCTGGGAGCGTAGCTATCTCCTCTGCCGACACCGGATCTAGCCCCTGAGACTGGAAAAGTCCCGTTAAATAACCTTTGAGTTCGGCCCAGTGAGAGTTGATGGCTTCATTCACGCTTATCTCCTGGCCAAAAAGATTCTCCGCAATCTTTAATGGAACGGCCCCGATTTCAGTCCCGAATGCATCTCCCAGGCTGTGGGCTGGATCTGTGGAAATGACCAGAGTCTTTTTCCCCCTTGAGGAAAGCAAAGAGGCAGTTGAGGCTGCAATGCTTGTCTTACCTACTCCTCCTTTGCCGGTATACAGCAGGATGCGGGTACTCATGGGAGGTAATTGTTTCTTAGTAATTCTATTCTTTCGTATTATTATCAGGATTCGACGAAACTTATTCAAAATCATTGAGATTGGTTCACGTGCAAATGAAAATGATAGACCCTCACAGGGGTATAAAGGAATTGGAACTGTTAGGTTCGTTTGACGATTCTACAGGTTTCACATAATAGTTCCGTAAACCCTTTTCTTTCGATGACTCTACAATCTTTAATACCTGGGCATAGGTATAGTATTCACAGCACAGACCGCATTCGTCGCCACTGCAGGTCTTTAATGGTGGGTATCTGACAGGCAGACTGGGAAGAATATTCACAATGATATTTCCCTCCGATCTGATCTTCTAATCTTTACTGTTTCTTCTCATATTCTCCTATTTCCTCTTTCCAGTACTGTTCTTCGTTGCTTATTATGTTTCACTTAGAACTGGGTCTGCCATTCAGCGTCCAGTACCAATTGCAGTTGGTACTTAACTTACCTGGAAGAAGAGGGAGCAACCGCATCCAGTTTTAGCAAGGTAACATAAAGTCGCATCAAGAAAAATAACTGCTGAAAGGAAGGCAGAATATTTCGACAAAAGTTCACCATGAATTCATTCTCAACCCGATAAGATAATCAGTAGCTAAGTCTGAACTTCTTTACCGGTTGGACAGAGACCTGATCTTCTTTTGGTTTTGGCTTTTCCCCTACGTATTGGATATATGTGGCCACATCTTTATTTCATTTTATAGCTAGAATCATCAATATGTAACCAAAAAATCAGGCCTCTGGGTGGAAAAATAAATATTTGACGATAAAATGAGAATGAGTGAGCTTTACAGTACCGATAGCTCCTAGCGCTTCCACTGTAGACCTGGCTCTGCTGGTGGTGGAACTGATACTTCTTGTTTCAACTTTCACCGTCATCGTTCTTAACAGAAAGGAAGAGAAGGTGAGGGAAAGCGTAGTGGAAAAGATGCTGCATACTGCGAGGATAGTTTCCAGGCAGGAGTATTTTAATTCTGTTATTTTTGGAATCCAGGGGTCTTCAAAAGAGATACTTGGCTCGATTACAGGATCTAAACCGAACAGCGAGATGCTTGAGCAGGTGAATAGGATAGCGCAGGAATTGAAGAGAGCCAGTGACAAAGGTGTAAGAATCAGGTACCTTGTACCAAAATCCATTGACAGGCTGAAAGTCGCCTGCATTTATGAATCTGCAGGTGCAGAGGTTAGATTTCACCCCGGACTGCTCGTGATGGATATCAGATACATGATTGTTGATGGCAATCATGTGGTACTGGGGCTACCGGGAGAAAAGGGAGAGAACAATCCAACGAGGGAAGGGTATCTCGTCCCATCAAACGGGCTGGCTGACATGTTCATAGAAATATTTGAAAGAAGATGGAAAGAGGCAACTCTGTGCGACAATTATATTAAGGAAATTGTCAACGAGTTGAAGTTACACAATGCAAACATCACTCCATCGAAACTCTCCTCTGAATTGGAAGTCCCAGAAACCAAGATTCTGGAGATAGTGCCGCTTAACTGAAGTGTGGAAATTCCAAACTAATCTCCATTGGGAAAGATGATGGAATATGAATAAATTGAAGCAAATTGTAACTTAAAGAATTTATACCTAAGTTTCCATAGTTCTGGCAATGAGTGCGCTTAAGAGGGAACATGACACCATTTCCGGGAAAGATCCGGGGGAAGTGAAGTCGGAGCTTATTGAAAAGACATCAAGATTATACGGTCAACTAGCTAGGTCTTTCGAAGACCTTTCTACAAAAACTACGAGGCCGGACCTGAAGAAGCTCCTTATTGATTTCGCATATGAAGCGCAAGAAGATAGGACGAAAATCGAGACGGCCATTACCGAGAAAGAACTTGAAATTGAGGTCTCTGACATTTCATATGAAATGTTCGACCACCTTGAGGAAAATTATGGGCCAGAAGATTCAGGGGAAAAGATCATAAAAAATGCAATTAATCTTTCGAATAATCTCAGGAACGTTTTCTCAATAATTTCAAGGGAATACACAGAACCATCAATAAAGGAAATGTTTGACAAACTTCAGAAGCATGAGGTACTCAGGAAAAATGAACTGGAAGAGCTTTATGATGAAATAGTGACAAAAGGAGAATGGTAACTCAGAACATTCCCCTAAAGAACAACACAAAATGCTTCAGAAAAGCACCAAAGTGCAATCCGACATCCTTGAAATAAATTTTCAGGGATAACCCTAAAAGGTAATAGGTGGCCATAATCATCAATCCTATGGCTGTCAGAACCAAGAACACAGATAATCTTCCAGGAGGGCCTACCATTTCAATGATATCATGGTAAACATAATATAAAAGTGTTGGGAGCTGCCACCAAGAATAGATAAGATGAAATATTTATGTTCAGCAGGGATACTTCTTTGAAAAAAATGACCAAAATGAGGAACGAAATTCTGGATGAAGAGAAGATAGTGAGGAACAACTCGAATCATATTTTTGAGAGGGCGCTGGAATTTCAGAAGATGGTCTCTGACAGGAACGTCATACTGACTGGAAGTGGTACAAGCTATCATGCTGCGCTATTCTTGAGCAGCCTTCTTCTCAGAAATGGAAAAATCAACGTACCCATCATGTCATCTGAGGTCCCCAGATCGGGACTGCCTAAGGGAATTGTGAGAAATTCCATTTCATTCATTTTTAGTCATTCGGGGGAGGGGAAGGATGCACTGGATGCAGCTCGGTTTCTTCGAAAAAATGGTTCATACCTGGTCGGGCTCACTGATTTCAGCAGTTCCACCCTTGCGGATATATCTGATTCGCACGTTGACCTTGGTGCAGGTAAGGAGAATTCAATAGCAGCCACCAAGAGCCACGTCGTTCAGCTTCTATTCGGGAAAGCACTTGCGGAAGCGGATAGTGGCGCAGATTACCTGAGACTTGTGGATACTTTCGTCAAGGAGTTCGATAGGATAAGGAGATCGGAGAAGGATATAGTGCACCTTGCTTCCGTGCTCAAGAATAAAATAGTGGTTCTTGGAACTGGTATTGCTGTGGTCCTGGCTATGGAATGTTCCCTTAAACTGAAAGAAACGAGCGAAGTCATTTCAGAATATTATCCTGTTCGAGAATATCTTCACGGTCCGATTCAAGGAGCAAACCCCGACTGGAGCGCCCTATTTCTATCCATGAATGAACCTGTATTTTCAAAAGTAATTAATACCGGCGCAGCTGCTCACGACATTCCCTCATTGTTCGGAATTGAGGAAAATGTGGATGAAGTGACAGGGTATTTCAGACTTCTCCCTTACCTGCAATTGCTTTCAAATTATAAGGCAACTGAAATGGGCAAAGATCCTGACAATCCATCGAAACTCAGCAAGGTCGTTAGGTCCTAGGCTTAAATTCCTTAGACTTTATCAGGTACCGCCAGCGTTTCTTGCCGCAAATAGACTCATTTTCCCCTCATCGCTGGTTATGCTATCGTAAATCATATTTACAACCTCCCTTGCTGAGCCGTTTAGTTCCGGGATTGTGAGAATGAAATCCCCGTGAGAATCTTTCTTGTATCTGTTGCAGATTTTTCCCCTTATCTTGATTCCCATTGATTCCAGATCCCTCGATATTTCCTTCGTCTGGATCAGGCTGAGATCATCTTGCGTTGTGACCAGGAAGAATTTTGTATTCAGAATCTGAGACCATACTTTTTGCGCAAGGATTTTCCACTCCTCCAGCAGGTCCAGTATTTTGTCAGTATGAAGGGTATCCCTCAATTTTAGGTAGAGCCTGACGTCCCTGCTGAGATGTTCATAGAACTCTTTCTGGAGCAATATAAGATGCATTGTTGATGATGATGCAGCAGTGTCCCATACGACGTAGTCGTATTTCCCGGAGAGTTCAAGGTCTACTATGTTTGAAATCATGAATTCCTCTGCCACCCCTGGACTTTCTGAAATGTGATCCAGTACCCAGTCGCTGACATCAAACAACTGTTTCAGAATTGTTGCAACTTCAGGTCCATACGTGTCTTTCCATCTCTGAGAAACAACTTTTTCGCTTAACTCTATGACTTCGAGATTCCTTTCCTGTGCCGGAAATACGAACCTTAGAGAGGGCATGAAATCGCTAGACACAATCACAGTCCTTCCTCTTCCTGCCAAGGCTAGCGCCGTTGAGGAGGCCACAGTAGTCTTTCCAACCCCACCTTTCCCAACGAATGCGATTATCATTGTGGAAGGCAATCATTTGCTTATATTATTGTCCTTCCTCTTGAAGTCAAAGTATCTTCTTTTCAAGGAACCATCACCAGCTACAAGGGGTCCCTGCGAATTAGGTCATAATTGGAGCGGATCTTTCACCGTTAAATGGAGCGCTCATCAGTTTCGTAGTTCTGACCACGAATTCCGGAGACCTTTATTCGGGGACTGCAATGAATAGGACTTTCAGATTCCTGATAATGAGCTTTGACGCAACAATTGTGGGAACCGAAACTGCCACCAGTGTCACGACCTCTGCAATCAGAGAGACGAACAGGATGCAGATATCGATTTCAGTGCATTCAGGTCACGCCCCCACATAAATTTATCAACTAGGTCAACCCTTCTAATAGTGGTTACTGCACCAACCCCCCTCGGGAATGAAGCGTCGGGCAAAGTTGTGAATTCTTGGGAAAAATGGAAACGCCAGATCAAAATGAGTGAAGCCGCTGCTTCAAGTGGATTTGTATCTGAGGCTTAAGTCACTCTTTTTATTGATATTTTGGAAAATTGGCAGTCCTATGTAAAGACAGGAGCCTGTTCTTGTTTGCCGTCTGAGTAATATTAAAGCAAGTTTATTTACATTCCATTGGTATATTTCTAATTGCATGAGTAAAACTATAGTTACATCTCCTGATGAACAGACTCCCCCTGACTTCGTTGGAGGAAACTATCATATTTCAATATCCGGGCAGGGAAATGTCACAAAAATATGCTTCCTTCTGTCAAATGGCAATGCTCTTTTTTGTTTCAGGATTGATGATTTGTTCAGCAGAAACATGGAGGGTTTCATTGATTTTAGTTCAATGGAACTAAATAGAATATATGTCCCACCTCATGTCCCAGGCATCATCGTAGCCAAAGATATCTTCGGCAATCCAAGAAATGTTAAGGGATTCACAAGAATATTCTGGGATGTGGAACGGAAGGTAAAGCAGATCAATACAAAATGGTCAAGTTTTCCAACATATTATTCCGAATTTGGTTCATTGAATCCTTCGATTTCTTTCTTGGTGAATGAAGGATTTGTGTACATATCGGTCGGAGAAACTGTCGAAAGGTCTGTTTTGAACAGTATTTCAACTGCAAGAAAGGAGCTGAGTGCAATCTTGGGCGAAACCAGACAATTTTATTCCAGGACAAGACGAATTTTTCAGAGCGCCGATGCAAATTCAAACGCCGTGCTTTCCTGTTTCCTCTCTAACTCGGACACTGTCGACACCCACAGTGTTCTCCCTCTCGCATCAAAGAGCCCCCATTACTACGTTTCTGCTGGTTCCTGGGCGCGGGATCTGATACTCTGGAATTTTCCCTGCATTTACAATTGTGATCCTTCACGCGGGAAGCAGGTACTCAGGAATTCTATTGAAATATTCATGAAGAATCCTGGGATTCATGCCCTGTATGTCGATGGCAGGGTGCTTTATGACGGATTCGAACTTGATCAATTGGCTTCAATCATTCATGGACTTGAGATCGGGAAAGTGATAGGTGTTTATGATGAGTCAGAAATAGACGAGCGTTTGGAGTTGATACTGGAAGTCATGAAAAAATGGAAGGGCAAGAATACAGACCTTTACGGAACTGAACTGAATTCATCAGATGATCCTGTCAGCTACCCCTACGTCACTTACAACAACGCTCTGCTTTCGACTGCACTCCTCCGCCTTGGAAAGGTTGTTGGTGAGTCATCAGATGTTCTGCAGACAAAAGGGAAAAAGATAAGGGATTCCATATTCGAAAAATTGGTAGTTGACCAGAGATTAGTCTATTCTTCTGATTTGGAAGGAAGGTACGAATTCTATGACGATCCAACCGGAAGTTTATTTTCACTGCCCTTGATGGAATTCTTGGGAATGGATGATAAGGTATTCCTGAATACTAAGAGATGGATAGAATCTCCCGGTAACACATACTACATCCACGGTAGATATCCTGGATTGTCCAACGTGCACGTTAAGCATCCCTGGAGTTTCTATCTTTACTGGAAGAAGATGCTTGGTGATGACGTGGAAATACCATCGATGGATTCAGGTCTGAGCTGCGAAACGTACGACGAGAATACAGGCATGTGCGCAACAGGGATTCATTTCCCTGGGGCATCTTGTGTTCGAGCATTATCTTCCATGGGGGATGTGCAACTGGATGACCATAGAAGATTCAAGCACATACTTGGATTCACACTTTTCATTCCCGAAGACAAGGAATGAGTGCTCTATTAATCACTAGGGCTATGAACTCTTCCTGTGCACTTTGCCAGATTTGCCTACCCCTTATTTGTGGACCAGTGAAGAATGTACCTTGTGTTCCTTGAGTGGAACTGCAAAAAATGTCAACGATGTGGCAATAACAGCTAATCCAGCTATTATGCCCAACAATCCTATGAATACTGCATTTCCTGAAGGAGAATAAATGAATGTTATCCACAGTCCTAGAACGAATCCAGAAAGAGACGATGGTATTCGTTCCAGGAAACCCTGTACGCCAAAATACATCGCCTCCCTCCTGTATCCCGTTATCTCTTCGTCTTCGTCTATTATTTCGCTTATTATTGCGTTCGGGAGAATGAAATATGAAGTGAGGCCAAGTCCCGACAGTACCATTATCGCAAGCAGTACGTATATTCTAAGATTAACAGGTAGAAATATGAGGAAGAAAATCAGTGTGAATGAAATTCCAAGAATGAAAGTGAAAACTATGAAACTCCTCTTTTCTCCCCTCCGTTCTGTAAACCGCACCAGTAAGGGTGAGAATATGACTGCAAAGATCACTGCAAGTAGCGTAAATAATCCTATATAATCCTTGTAATTGGGGTTGTTTGGGAATACGAGGTCCTCCACAATGTATGCCAAGGCAGAAACAATGAAATAGAAACCGAACTGGAAAAAGAGGTACGCAATTATGTATCTGTTGAAAGTCCTGTTCCTGAATGTCTGTACAAAGGCCCTTGCAATCGTATAGTCTGCAGGCAATTTTGAAGGTTGAGCTTTTTCACGAGTTGCATAGATGACCAGAAGGAAGACAACGAGCATTATTATGGTGAGAACGGTAGAAATGGCCTGGATGCTCTCGCCCTCTGCAAACATTATGACAGGTATAAGTGATGCTAGAATCAGTCCTGCTATTGAAAAATATGCCATTATTGTGGTCAATCTTACCCTGTCCCTGGAAGTATCAGCTATTTCCGGTATAAGCGCAAGATATGGAGCTACAACATATGCAAAGAAGAAGTTGAATCCCATGAGCATTAATGTGAGAACTGCAACTCCTTCCAGTCCCCTGCCGATAGGTATCCATATGAAGAAGAAGAAAAAGAGGAGAGGCACCAATCCAGAGATTATGAAGAATTTTCTTCTACCAAGTTTTGATGAAGATTTGTCGCTCCAATTCCCGATGAACGGGTTTGCAACTGCCTGAATCAAGGTTCCTAGAAGATAGGCTATTCCAACAAGATATGAAGGAAGTATTTCCACTCCCTGGGATGGAGCGTAGTATATGAAGAGATAAGATGACAGGAAGAAAGCCGGCAGCGTGTATCCCAAATTCCCAGTTGAATAGAGTATCTTCCTGGCGGTGGAGATGTGGTAGGTCATTCCTTGAGACCTTCCTTCAATGGAACCCTTGTGAAAATTATGACCATCACAATTGCCGATAACGCCGATATAACTGGCAGCAATTTCATCCCGAAATTCAAATTAGCTGCGAATAATGTGACGTATACTCCGATGAAGAACCCTGACAATGAGTATGGTATTCTTTCAATCAGGCCCTGCATCCCAAAATAAAAACCTTCCCTCCTGAATCCAGTGTTGACTTCGTCCTCGTCTATTATGTCAGCCAATACAGCATAGGTCAGTATGAGTGGAGATGTCGCTCCCATCCCCACTATTGCAAGAACAGGTATCAGCTCCAGTATCGAATTCGGGGGGATGACTGGAAGTATGAAGAGTCCAATTGCCAGCATTAGAGAGAAGAATACCATTGCCTTCTTCTTCCCATATCTTTTAGAAACAAACATTGTCAGTGGGGAGAAAATGGCCACAAAAATAAACACTATAGCAAGCATGTAAGAAGCAAATGCTTCATAAGCAGTGGTGGAACTTCCGGGGAGAACCACTGCCCCTGCATAGTAGGTGAGAGCACCAATAAAAGAGTATATCCCGAATATCAGGAAAACATAAGAAGCCATGTAGATCATGAATGTCTTATTCCTTGCAGTTGCGATAAATGCATCTTTCAGGTTAAACGATTTTGGCGAAAATTGCTGGAATTTTTCCTTGATGGTCAGAAGAGGTATGAGGAAGGAAACGGCCATTATGGCGGAGATAAGAGATACTATGGCAAAGAGGGAGTATCCCTTTCCAACCAGTATGCCAACAAGAGTGAGAAGGATTATAACTGATGCTATTGTAAAATATGCACTCACTGACAACAGTTTGACCCTGTCCTGGGATGTCAGTGAAATCTCTGGTATCATTGCAAGATAAGGCAGGACAACAAACGTATAGAAGAAGTTGAAAATCGCGAAATCTATCAGGAGATAGATGAAATTGGCAGTTTGGAGGGTAGAGATGGGTCTGAATAGCAGGGCATAGGATAGTACCAATGGAACTGTTCCCATAAGCAGGAACGGTCTCCTCCTTCCCAGTTTCCACACTAGTTTATCGCTGATTTGCCCTACAAAGGGATTCGATATTGCCTGGACTAGTACCCCTATTGCAAAGGCTGCTCCAATAAGTTCTCTTTTCAGTAATACTGTACCTCCGATAGGGGCGTAAATTGCCCAGATGTATATCAGCAGATAGGTGGGAATATTTACACCGATCTGTCCAAAACTATACGATATCTTCCTGGATAATGGCAGGATCTTTTGATCCGCGCCATTCACCACGGTTGCATTCCCCCTAGGATATTTACGTGAAGCTCATGCTGGTACAAAACTCTGAATGGCTCACCACATTTCGATCCAATTCTTGAACCCACCAGTTCGCCAAGTGAAGTGATCAGGTCTATTGCGTCTTCGTTAAATTGAGATGCATGACATTCCAGTGCCCTTCTCTTGTACGTGTCGAAACTCATACAGTTGAAAATCACATTGGGCCTGTTGGTCCCACCAAGGGCAACTGCAGGTGCACTCGAATTAGGTATTCCTTTTCCTATATTTGGGAATTCGAAGAATAAAACTGACTGCAACACTGCCATTCCTGTGGAGATATGATCAGGATGCACCTCCATTTCCAGAAACGGATCGACCGTAACAACCAGATCAGGTTGGAATTTCCTCATTTTTTCGAGGAGGGTATCCCTGAGTACGCTCGGTGATGGGACCTCTGTGTCCTTAAATCCAAGGAATTCCATCTCCCTGATGCCAAGTGCTTTTATTGCCTCCTTTTGTTCTCCCATTCTGATTTCAGCGACTTTCTCCTCCTCCATATCCTTGGCGCCCTTCCTGCCGTCACTTACGAGAATCAATTTTACATGAGCCCCTGAGTGGACCCTTTGCGATAGAAATGCTCCCGCGATAAGTTCAGAGTCATCTGGATGCGGGGAAATCGCCAAAATTCTTGAAGATGCTGATAGAGTGGCCAGCTTCGTGTCATCCAGTTCTAGGGAACGAAGATAGCTGCTGAATTCCATCTGTGAATATAAAACGATTCTACATTTATATTTTCGCTGAAATTTGGCAAATAAATTTTACGTCCATATAATGATTGGAGTCGGCTCAAATCTGCTTTTCCTTACTCATAGGAAAAGTAGAAAATAGTATAATCAATTCCTGGAAGTATGGATAAGAGATTCCCTTCAGATTTTGTTTTTGGCACCTCGATATCGGCATTCCAGACAGAGATGGGAACATCCAAACGATCCAGATTTCCAGGAACTGACTGGTACGTCTGGGCCAACGATCCCGATTTGAAAAAGAATGGACTTGTCTCAGGGAACAAACCACAGAATGGTGATGGATTCTGGGACCGGTACCTGGAGGATTTTCATAATGCGGAAAAGTTAGGCACAAACGCAATAAGAATGAGCATCGAATGGGGAAGGTTGTTCCCTACAGATGCCTTTGGGATCGATGCTGAGTTCAGGAGAAATGAGAAAGGGGAACCAATAGATTTCTCCTTGACTAGAAATAATCTCGACAATCTCATTGCCATTTCTGACAACGAGGCGGTTGATCATTATCTGGAAATGTTTAAGGCTGCCAGGAAAGCCGGCCTCAAGGTATTTTTGACACTTTATCACTGGCCCCTGCCAGTATGGCTGCACGATCCTATCCGGTCCCACAAGGACATAAGCAAGTCCAGCAAGAAGGGATGGTTGGATATTCGTACCATCGAGGAGTTCGCAAAATTTTCAGCATTCGCAAGAGAGAAATTTGATGATTGTACTTTCAGCTGGGAAACAATAAACGAGCCGGAAGTCATAGCAACGAACGGATACCTGTTCGGCGATACGTCAGGGTTCCCTCCAGGATTATCGAGCATACCACTGACATTCCAGGTCGAAAGGAACCTGGCATTAGCCCATAATCTGGCATACAGGGAATTGAAGAAGGGAGGGAGAGAGGTAGGCATTGGGACTGCACCTCCATATTTTGAGGCAGGGAACGACGATCCAAAGACTATTGAGGTCAAGGAAATGGCCAGATACATTAGCAACGAGTGGATACTTAATGCAGCGGTTCTGGGAAAGTTTGACAATGATCTTGACGGCACTGCAGAAGAAATTATGGAAGGATTTGGCGGAGCAGATTATATCGGGATTGATTATTATATGCGATTGGTAGTGAAACATTCGGAGAACCAATTGTATGGAGGAGCCCTTCCGCTTGAATTTGAAAGGTGCAGGGATTGCAGCGATTTCGGTTGGGATATTTATCCTGATGGCATAAGAGAAGTTTCAAAATGGATTTATGAGAAGTACAGAAGGCCGATATACATTCTAGAAAATGGAATCGCCGATTCTCGGGACAGGAAAAGAGGGAAATACATCACAAGTCATCTGTCTAGCCTCAGTGATGCAATCAACGTTGATAATATTCCGGTAAAGGGGTACTTCCACTGGTCACTCATCGACAATTTTGAGTGGGCCAAAGGATATTCGATGCGATTTGGCCTCTACAAGGTGAATTACAAGACAAAGGTAAGGACCATGAGAGATTCCGCTTCAATATATGCGAGGATATGCAGGGAAAAGGGGCTATAAACTCAAAGATAACATTCCCTCGCCGAAATCAAGCGTTTTCCCCAGCACTTCTTTTCTTTCAATCCTCTCATCTTTCCTGTAACCTTTGACCTCGAATATTTCGTGAAACCCGGTAGATAGGTCATTGCCAACATATCCCATCCTGCTGTCTGTTCCCTCTGCTTTCTTGCAAATTGAAGCCTGTCCCTGGAAGTTTATTTCGTAAAAGTCCCCTGTAAGCATTGGGTTAATTGCATACTTAACTCTGTCCACCCTCTGTGCTATGTAATAAGCGGAATCCATCCATTCCTCAGCTTGCCATCTACCATTCTCCAGAAAACCGTTCCATACGTTAGGATTTGCATCTGGCTGAATGATGACATCGGAATTAGTCATTCTGGCCACATAGGACGGGACAAATGCATCCAGACTTATGGCTACAGCAAAATTCACTCCATCGATTACAAAATAATCTACCTTATCTGGAACCCCGGGAGCGATTCCAAGTTCAGTCTCCTCTCTGGTCAGGTTGATCTTATCCTGGTGGAATATCTGCTTCCCTGCTTTGTCAAAGACAATGCTCCTGTTGACAACTCCGACTGCATCATCATAAAGGAAATTACCACATATCAACGAGTAAACAGAATATTTTGAAGATAGTAGGGAAAAAATTGATTCAATTTTTCTCGTGTTCCTCCTGAACAGATCCTGGATGGTGACTTCGTTCCCTTTTTCGGAACACTCGTTGATTGTTTTCATTGTTGCTTCCATCAATGTCCTTCCATTTTTACTACCGAAAATAGGCAGGACCCCAGCCTCTTCAGGGAATATTATAAAATCACCATTACTTGTTTTCTTGAAGAATGATTCTATATGCCTCTCGAATCCTTCTAATGAAAAATCTTCCTCCTTAATCTTCATCTGGACTCCAAGTATTTCCATAGTAACTTCAGTCCATTCTGAGATTAAATTGTATTCTGCATTTCTGACCTCATTCTTCTGGTAAGTGCCTGTCCTGTGAATGGATGTTTCGTATTATTTAACTTAATTTAGACTGGCTCAATTGTTCAGTATACGTTTAACTATCAGTCACCTTTTTTAGGGATTGTGAAATGTCGGCGCATGCCTGAGGTTCCTAAAACTGTTTGGCTGAATGGTAAGATCAAGAAATTTGAAGATGCAAATATCAGCATACTGAGTCATGGTCTGCATTATGGTACCGGAATATTCGAAGGAATAAGGTCTTATAAAACAGAGGATGGTCCCGCAATCTTTCGACTTGACGACCACGTGAAAAGGTTTTTCCAGTCAGCCAGGATTTACAGCATGAATCTCAACCGCTCCGAGAACGAGATCAGGGAGGCGATACTTGATATCTCCATCAAAAACAATGCGGATGATTCCTATATACGACCTTTAGCTTTCTATTCCAGCACTAAACTGGGGCTTCATCCAAGTGACCCAGACATAACTATTGCAATAATCGTTTCAAGGCTGGATCTGTACATGGGCAAGACGAACGATGGGATAAGAACTAAAATTTCCCCCTGGCGGAAGATTGATTCAACTGCTCTTCCCTCAATGGCCAAAGGGACCGGCCAGTACCTTAGCTCATACCTTTCATCTAGAGATGCGAAGATGGACGGATACAATGAAGCCATTCTCCTGGATAGGTCTGGATATGTATGTGAAGGTCCGGGAGAGAACATTTTCTCTGTCAAAAATGGACAGGTATACACACCATCCCTTGAAAGCCCCATTCTAGCTGGCATTACAAGAGATACTGTCATCAAGATAATGGGAAAGAAGAATCAGGTTGTGGAGAAGAGGATAGGATTGAGCGAGCTGCTGACTTCGGACGAGGCCTTCTTCGCAGGTACGGCAGCTGAGATAACGCCTATTTCTGAAATAAGCGGCTACAAGTTAAATTCCTCAAATCCTCACAGCATCTCGAACAAAGTGAAAAGCATGTATTTCGATGTAGTGAGAGGAAAGAATGGAAAATTCAAATCATGGCTCACATACCTGAGCTAGGGCCACCGGTAACTTGATTCATTTCGGTTCACTTATATTTTAACCTCTTATGAAATGAGTCTCATAACCGCAATTGCTGTTTTATTGGTAAGCTCTTTAAAGGAAGCTTGAAAACCCTTAGCTTCATAATAATGCATCAGTGCTTGGGAACGTTGCCATTTTTATTAGTTCGTTTACATCTTCCAGAAATGGTACTTTGGGAAAATAGGTAACGATTCAAAGAACCAATAAATATGAGGAGCTATTTCAATAAATCGAAATGAAATTGAGAATCGAGATACCCCTATGGCTTTCATTCCTTGGATATTCCCTATTCTTCCTGATGGTGATTGGATTCACCATTGTACTTCCGTGGGTAGTTCCGGTCTCAATTATAATCGCGACCGTCCTTATAGGGGTGATGACATGGGGGATTCACAGGAGAGCGTTTGGATGGCTCATTTCCATAATTCTAGGGGTAGGTGCCCTCCTTATGATTTATTTTGCACTGTCCGGATTCGTCTATTATGTGAAAACGGACGTCACAGGCAAGTTACTGGCCATTGCTGGCTTAACAGGCCTTGCTGTTATTCTTCTAGGCAAGAGGACAAGGGAAGTTGAAGAATTTGAGAAATTTATTGGATTCAACAGGCCGCTAGAATCAATACAAAGAAATGGAAATTACCTGCTCAGTAAGGTATACAAACCAAGGCCGAAGAGCGTTCTATCCAGGAAAAGGAAGAAGAAAGGATTATTAGGAAAAATTCAATTTTAGCTTATTCATCCTTTGTGATTGAATTTATTTCACAATCTCTTTCAATATTTGTACCATAACCGTTAATATGCCACCTGTATCTTAAACATTCATGGATAAGAGGGCCGTCATTGCAATTGCTGCAGTAATAATAATCATAGCTGCAGGAGTGCCTGCCTATCTCTACCTGTCCTCTTATAATGACGGGACTATCAGATTATCAGCGGCAGATGCACCCATTATGGGGGGGATGTCCGCAGTGTACATCACTTTTTCAGAAATTGCAATGCATTCCAATGGATCTAGTTGGTCCAATTTCTCTATATCTGCTACCACGGTGAACATCCTAAATGTGTCTGAAAATGCTTCAGCTTTCTTTTCAAGCATATCACTACCAGCTGGAAAATATACAATGATGCGAATCATGATCCAGTCTGTCAGTGTGATGATACTTGGAAACAATGTATCATTTAATCTTGCTTCCCACTGGGGTTTTGTGAATCACCCCTTCTTGGTTAATCCCCATTCAACTCTAAACGTCGTCCTTGAATTCAACCTGAATGAGTGCCTCAATATGCAATCGAAGATGTTTACCCCGTACGTGGGAGTATTCGTCTCCTGAATGATACGGGAGATCAATTGGACGGAATAAAATAATTTCTTTCAATTTTTTAATTCTGAATAATCAGCTTCTTGAATTGAATTGTAGATGTGATTGAAACTCCCACGCCCAAAAACAGTTTTAAATGAGATTCAATTGAGACCTCTATGAACTCTATAAAGGAGACTGAATTCCCCACTTTCAAGTGCATGATTTCTGACACTGACGAAAGTTATGATTCTGTTGTTGAGTATTTCTTCTTCATGAAGAATCTTATCGCTGCGGACCTTGCGAGACTCAGGATTAGCGACAGGGAATGGGGCGGAAACTACGTTAAGATGATGCGTTACCTGCAGGAACTGGCTGAATCGCTCGTCGTAGTGACCCCTCCACCTTCCCATCAGTTTCTTGTAGATATTTCCCGCAGTACTCATACGGATGAGGACAACATAGAAATACTGTTAAGGACAGAGAGCTTGGTAGTTGCCGACCTTGTTGAGGCATCAAACAGAATAAGAGAGCTGATATTCTGGTACATCAGGATAGGGAGGGACCCAAAATTCGCAAAAAGTTTCAATCCGGCGAGATTCGAGGGATTGCCTTTACTTAGGACTGCATTAGAGACGAGAAGTATTTACCTCTCGCAAAGGAAATAGTCTTTGGAATGACGGGATTCTTTTTCAACAATATGCGCAAACTTTCACAATATAATTATACCCAATATTTCTGGATAGATCGGAATTAAGATGGCATTCAGGCAGGGACAGGCAAAATGCCATGAATTACGTGTATCTTATGGAAAGATTTCCTGATATAGGAGACGTGAATTTCGTGTAACCTTGAAGATGCACATCTCCTTTACACTCAAAGTAGGTTTAAACAAGTTCGGAAGACTTGGTTAAGAAGGTATGGAGACCGCGGGTATTGCCGTAAAGGAATACCTTGAGAGTCTGATGAAGATTGAAAGGAATGTCCCTTTAGAGGAGATTTATTCTCCTCCTTCCATAGTAGATTTACTGAGTTCATTTTTCCTGACTGGAAATTTCCAACCTGCATCCATGAATACAGGGGTAATACCAGGATTTCTTCTACTTACTTAGGGCGGACCTGCCATGGTCAAAAAATATAATGGAGTGAGAATGACTCTAGGTAATTTATGGAGGGATGAAAACGGTCAAGTATAAGTGGGTCGTGCTATCCAATACAACCTTAGGGTCCCTGATGGCATCGCTAGACTCTAACATAGTACTCATTGCACTTCCCACCATTCCGCGGGATCTTCCACACGCCACCCTTTTCAGCCTCCTCTGGATAATAATAGGATACCAGCTTGTTACTGCGTCAGTTCTGATAAACTTTGGTCGACTAGCAGATATCTTTGGAAGGGTCAGACTTTACAATCTTGGATTTGCAATATTCACAATTGGATCTGCCCTCTGCAGTTTGTCGCAGACCAGTGACGAGCTTATAGCTTTCCGTCTCGTTCAGGGAGTGGGAGCTGGTTTCCTATTTTCAAACAGTGCAGCAATCATAACTGATACCTTCCCCATCAACGAAAGAGGAATGGCATTGGGGATTAACCAGATATCAATTGTTGTTGGATCAGTGTTTGGACTGGTCATGGGTGGCTTTCTCACCTCATTTGCTGGATGGAGATCCATTTTCCTAGTAAATATACCAATCGGAATATTTGCAACTGTCTGGGCTCATTATAAGTTGAAGGAACTCGCAAATATACAGAAGAAAGAAGGATTGGACATCCTTGGAAACGTTACTTTCGCTGGAGGGGTTGCATTGCTGCTCACGGGGATAACTCTTAATATTCTTTCCACAATGTCCTTTGACTCTTTCCTGCTGATGACAGTCTCTGGTGTGGCACTGTTGATCGCATTTATATTTGTGGAGAGGAGAACACTTGAACCCATGTTTGATCTTTCAATATTCAAGATAAGGCTGTTCGCAGCTGGAAATGCCGCCATATTCATCAACTCCCTGGCCAGGGGAACCGTCTCGATTGTACTTGTGTTCTATCTACAGGGACCCTCCATGAATCTTTCCCCCTTGGTAGCAGGAATATTCCTGCTTCCCATTTCCATTTCAATGGCTGCCCTGGGGCCTGTTAGTGGATGGCTTTCTGACCGATATGGGGCGAGGGGTCTATCCACGCTGGGTCTCATTGTTTCTGCTATGGGATTCCTCCTTCTTGCAAGGATTGGCTTGGTCATAACATTCACCCATCTGATGGTTCCACTGATACTTATAGGGGCAGGCATGGGACTTTTTGCTTCCCCCAATAGAGCCTCCATTATGAATTCGGTGAAGGAATCGAGGAGGGGAGTCGCTTCTGGGACGAGCACCACTCTCGTGAACATAGAGTCAACCTTCAGTATGGCGCTTGCGTTTTCTGTGCTTGCGGTGGGAACTCCGCTTAAGGATCTGGAAGGCATTTTCCTTGGACAGAAAGTTGGAGGAAATGCAACCTGGATATACAGTTTCATCAATTCAATCCATTCAGTTTATTACCTATCGGCTGTTTTAATCCTCATTGCTATAATTCCATCTGTTTTGCGTGGTAAGCCTTTAAGTCACTGATTTCAACAGAGGTGCAGGTTTTTTCAATTATTTAGGGCTAGAATAGGTATCTTTCAATCTCAGGAAGCGATTTCACGGTGAGATATGGATGTACTGCTGGATCTAGATCCTCGTTCTTCGTGTTGACCCAGACGCCCTTGATTCCTATGGACTGCGGTGAAAGTACGTCCCATTCCAGATTATCACCAACCATCCATGACTCCTCGGGAGAAGAGTTGAGATACTTAAGTGCCCTTCTGTAGACCTCGGCCTCAGGTTTACCGATCTTTTGTTCCTCTTCAATGAGCACTGAATCGAAAAGATCTGATAGCCCGAATCTTTCAATCTTTCCTCTCTGTGATTTTGAGCCTCCGTTGGTCACAAGCGCAAGTTTAACCCCTGCGTCCCGGATTTTCTCTATTGTTTCCTTCGCTCCCGGGAATAAGTAAAGCATCTCGTCTTTAATTGCTGAATATCTGTCAGCTATGCAATTGGCCAGTGATTCATTCTCAATACTGTAATCCTTGAGCACAAGGTCAACAATATTTCTTCTTGCTCTAGGGAGATCCCTCCTCCACTGCTTGTGTCTCTCCTTATCTCCCCAGAACCAGCTTGACCTCTTGAGAATTGCCCTTTTGAACTCCTTCGCACCGACAACTTTTAGTTCATCAGAAAATTCATTTAACGTTTCTTCCCAGCACTTATCCGTGAGTATGTCAAATGCCACTATTGTGTCGTCGAGGTCCAGCATGATAGCGGAAGGTGTTCCCAATTTGGTCATCTGTGGGAACTGATTGTGTATTTGCTATTAATCTTGTTCCGGATATATCGGAACATTCGAAGAGTGGACACAGTGCTCTCCAGTTCTTGATCTCTCCCTGACCGGTCGGTTGCTTTCCCCAACGTTATAAATGTTGCCAGCCCAGACATCTAAGGGGTGGTCCTTGCGGGTATTCCATAAACAATGATGGAATGCTTATATTGACGCGGGGAGGGGGATTCGAACCCCCGGTCCCATAGGGAAACGGCTTAGCAGGCCGTCGCCTTACCGCTCGGCTATCCCCGCTATATTTTGCCAAATCTGTCAGACATTTCAGTGGCTAACTGTTCCAGGATTTCTTCCAGTTCATCCCCCTCCAGTATCAATTCATCTCCATTGGGGTTTGTTATAACTACCCTGAAAGTCTCACCATCGTGATAAACGTCCACTTCTGCCATCTTCTGCATGTTTATCAAAAAGGTGATATATCCCTTTTATTAACTCTTTTGCTGTTTCATTTGCAGATCATCTATATGCAGTAGCTTCCCATAATACCAAACATTTATTTTCATGCATATTTGCTTGAACTTAATGAGTAGCAGAATTCCACCAACAAGGATTCCAAGATACAGGGCACTGGGAACATTTCTTAAGACTCCGCTTGAGAATGAAGATTTTTCCACTTTGATGTCTCTACTTAAGGAAAACAGGCAAGATGGAATAGTCATCCTTGAAATCGGGGACAGGGAGGTATGTGCTTTGAGAATAGAGAATGGGAGAATATACCTAAATGAAATGGTTGACGAGACGGTTTCGGAGTTAGACGTGCTCAGGGAGTTTCCCGTCTACGACAAAATTGCATTGAAATCGATGGTGGCAAAATACCTGGAAGCACTTACGGGAGACCTTATAGAGGATAACGGTTTCCTCAATTCAGTCAAGAATGAAAGGGATAAGATCACTGAGAATGGTATTGAATTCATACTTGACGTATGGGGAAGATTCTGGAATGTCAGGACCAGATTTAATGGAGATTCAAAGGATGGAATTTATATTCTGAACGAGAGAGACGTATATAGCGAAAGTGACGATAACACTTTCATCAGCAAATAGTCCTACTTTTTCCTGATCTTCTCAAGCATTTCCTGGGCCACATCTATTCTTATTTTCTTTTCCCTCACCATCATTTCAGCCACTGAATCTATCTCATTCCCGGTCGCACCGGCAGAAACTGCCACGTTTCTGGCGTGGAGTTCCATATGTCCTTTCTGTATTCCTTCCATGGCAAGCGCCCTTATTGCTGCAAAATTCTGTGCCAGACCCACAGAAGCCAAGACATTTGCAAATTCCTTTGCTCCATTTATTCCAAGTATCTTTCTCATCAGTTTAGCCTTCGGGTGGGTTGCCGTTGCCCCACCAACAATGCCAACTGCCATAGGCATCTCAATCGAACCGACCAGGTTTCCATCCGCGTTCCTCTCCCATCTTGTGAGTGATGTATATCTTTCCATTGCAGCGTACGCATGTGCTCCAGCTTCTATGGCTCTCCAGTCATTAGCAGTTGCTACGAGCACAGAATCGATCCCGTTCATTATTCCCTTGTTGTGCGTCGTGGCCCTGTAAGGATCTATTGAGGCGAACCTGTATGCCTCGATAATACCATCTACTGCATCATCCCCTCCAATTGTCTTTGCATCAAAAATTGCATGGGCTCTGGTGATCCTGTAAGTTGCGAGATTGCTCAGTATCCTGAGCCTCACCCTTCCTCCCGTAATGCTGGATATGTATGGCGCAAGAGCCTCTGCCATCGTATTGACCGCATTTGCTCCCATTGCATCCCTAACGTCGACCAGCAGGTGCACAACCACCATTGGATTCAGTTCATCCAGCACCCTTACCTCAATATCCTTCGCCCCACCTCCCACCTTCACAAGTACCGGGTCCTGATCGTTTGCTAACGATAGCAGTTTCGATTTTTCACTTAGTATCTTGAACTTAGCTGAGAATGGATCGGTGACACCAGTGAGCTCAATCTGCCCTATCATGATTGGTTCTGATGAGATTGCGGTGAAACCACCTTTTACTCTTGCCATTTTCGCTGCGTTTGAGGCCGCTGCAACAACACTTGGCTCTTCAATTGCCATGGGTATCAGGTAATCCTTGCCATTTATCATAAAATTGGTGGCTATTCCTATCGGTACCTCCATGACTCCAATGACGTTCTCTATCATGTGATCCGCCAGGTGTTCTCCCAGACTCCCCATATTATCAAGAAGAGACAGGTCATTATCTTCCAGACTGGAAAATTTCTTGACAATTTCCCTCCTTTCTTTGACACTCAATTTATAAAAACCCTGAATATCAGAGCCTGTCATATCTCATGAATAATGATTTGAATAAAGATTTATCCGACCACTGAATTTCTAGACTATTGATCAGCCCAATCCCATTGATAATACATAAAAACGAAGACGATCCAAAGAAATGCACAGCACGGAAACTCAAAAGATTCGACCTGGCAGAATTCATTGGTTTCATCCCCAGGGGGGCTATAGTCTTATACCCGGATTCAGAAACAAGGATATCTAAAAAGGATCTTTCCTACAGGTCGTTGCTTGCAATTGACGTCTCGTGGAACAATATAGACAACTACAACTTCTCCGAATACCAAGTTCGTTCATTGCCCTATTTGCTGGCAGCTAACCCCGTTAATTATGGCAAACCTTACAAGCTTTCAACAGTTGAAGCGCTTTCCTCCTCCTACTACATTATGGGAATGAAAAATATTTCAGAAAGACTCCTTTCAAAATTTGGATGGGGAATTCAGTTTCTGAACCTGAACAGAGAACCGCTTGAGGAGTATTCTAAAGCCTCGAATTCTGATGAGATAAAAGAGATAGAGAAACAGTACTTCTAAACCCATTCCTCATTGATGAGTTCGGTGTTTCCTTGAGTGTATTCCCTGATTATACGCATTATTTTGTCACGAAATTCTTCCGGTATGTTGGCTCTGTCACAGCACTGTCCAGACTGATGAATTTTTTCCACGTGGGAGTGTTCCTTTCCCTCCTTCCCATTTGTTAGAACAAATATGGAATGTTCCATTTCATCCGTATCCAGCCTGAACTTTCTATCCTTGAATGATCTTCTGAAATCTTTAACGTCATCTTTCCTGTAGGAAATGATTGTTGGATCAATGCCATTTGCTGTCAGGAATAACAGTACACCATTGCACTTGGAACACTTTCCACAGGGAATCATGTCTCCATTTTCAGAATGGCAACTGTGACATGACCTTTGAAGTCTTGCTATTTCAGGGTATCTCCTGAAGAGTATCCTTTCCTCCACGTATCCCGAGATTCCCCGTACCCCCGAGAAAAATGACGTACCAAATCCCTTCTCCCTGAAATAGGATGTCATCCTGTCATCGAATGCCTGCGTCTGGTCATAGACACCATAAAAGTGGTTCATTCCAAACTCCTCTTTCATGTTCCTGGGATCATCGAATTCATCCCCCTTCATTACGTATGATATACCATGATGCCTGATGTACGGGAGCGACGAAAGTATGTATATTGGGAAGATGAATAGTTGGATTGGATAAGTATCAGACCACATTTTCAATGCCTTTCTGTCCAGTGCATCGACCCTGCTGTTCATCTCTCTGTAGAACCTGTCTACGGTTGTCCAGACTCTTAGCGTATTTATGTCCCTCTTTGACATATAGTCATAAGCCACCTTGGCTGTTTTCCAGTGACCCCCTGATTCATTTATGTATATCGGGAAAACATTTGCCCCTACCTCCTTCATCATGCCGTAGGAGAGGAGGCTCTCCTTCCCTCCGCTTGAAAGAATGCCCACTGATCCATTCGTAGGAAATGGCACCGGCTCTGCTGGTCCTTCCCTAATATCCAGTAGCGGTATATAATCTGCTTCACTTTTATCAGGAACGGATGGTATGATTTCAGGCCTGAAGAATTCCCTCCTCTTTAGAATCTTGTTGATGTAGACTTCCCTGCTATTTATCTTCATCATTTCCCTGAAGAAAGAGATGTCCACATTCGAAAGAGGGAAGTCGGTAGACAGTTCATCAGTGAAAAGCGAGTAATTCACCAGTGGGGCTACTGAAATTATCCTCGCGTCCTGCTTAGTGATTGTTGAATCGTCCGAGTAGTTGAACTTGATAAGAAGGTCAACTCCATCCACACTGAATCTGGTGATTATCTTGTGATCTAGAACCTGTGGTTCCCGAACTTTTATCCTGTCAATGGACGCGAATTTTCTGGCTGCCTTCAATCCTATCGACCACTTCTGCAAGTTTGCCAATTTCTTTTAGTGGATCTATTACTGGGATCCCATATCTCGATTCATAATCTTTCTTGATGTGATCAATTTCAGTGGCGTTGAGGTTCTCGGTGTTGAGAGTCAAGGCAATCACTCTTTTTCCGGAGAGCAATTCCAGGATACTGATAACCTTCCCAACGTCCGGCATTGGATATTTCTCAAAACCATCAAGGAATTTCCTACCCGGTGCATCCTGTAGAATAATTGCATCTGGCCTCCCAGCAGCTATGATCTCAAAGCTTCCAGGATAGGCAGGATGAACGACAGATCCCTGACCTTCCAGCAAAATAAATTCCGGCTTCTGATCATTCCAAGCTCTTAAAACCTCATGTTCGATTGCTCCTGCGACGAAATCATTTATGGTGGCGTCCAGAACAGTTCCGTATTCAAACCCCTGCATCCATGAGGTCTGCCCCGTCCCTATCATGATGGCCCTTCTTCCCCTCTTTTCCAGTTCTCTCCATAGCATTATTGACGTCGTTCTCTTCCCTATGGCGCTATCAGTCCCCAAGATGGCTATCTTGAAGGACTTGACATTCTCTATCTCTCCAGTAAAGGGAAATTTCCTGTCCCTGTATATTTTTCTAATGTCTATGATTTCCGCTCCACGATTGGAGGCTATCTTCGATAATTCCAGGTCTTCCGATATGAATTCGTGTAGGCCGTTCACTATTCCAAGGCCACTGTTGATTGCCTCCTTCACGAACTCCCTGTATTCTTTTGGCAGGAAGCCCCCATCTGTAGCAGCACCTATCACAAGGTATTTGGGCTCGTAAACCAGTGCCTCCTTCAGAGTAGAAACTATCGGTATCCCCTTTTTCTTTCCCTCCAGGTATTCTCCAGCATCTCTTCCTGCAAGCTGAGAATCGATCACCGCCACAACATCATATCTGCTGGAATATCTCACCAGACCGTGTGCTGTTTTACCATACGTACTGGAGAACACCCCCTCTGCAAGCACAACTGCTTTGTCCATCCTTCAGTTCCTTCCAGTGATTACCGCAACGTACAGATTCTCTCCTGGGTACTTTGGGGCATTCCTGATTGCTTCTAGAGGAGCTGTGCTTGCAGGCAAGGCATTTATTCCCATCTCCTTCTTCAACATCCGCTTGTAAAACAGCATCCTGCTATCCGAAATGTATTCTGCGTACCCATTTGTATCCTTGATCGCTTTCAGGGCCACGTCTCCATCGTATGCGTGCAAGGCTATAAGTGGCTCATTTACTAATGACTCCCTGAGGTTCTCAGGTTTAAGGTCCCTCAACACGCCCCCATCCTTGAATGCTTTTACCACAGGATTTCCACCGGTCGTGCTTGCGCCCAGGATTCTCGGAATCCTGTCTGTCAATCCCGCCTTTCTCAAATTCACAAAACCAATGTACATTCCTGCGAGAGTAGTCCCATTTCCTACGGGAATGGCGACGGCATCTGGCGCTCTACCAAACTGCTGGTAGAGTTCATAGGATATCCTTGAATAAGCGTCATAACTCAGGTTCGTGGTACTGTTACCCGGGTTACCATCATACCAGTTATTGTCCATTGCTATCTCCCTGCTCATTTCAACCGCATCTTCGTAAGCCCCTGGAACTTCATTGACTACCGCTCCATTGTGTTTCATCGTCGCTATCTTGGGGGAATGATATCTTTCAGGAACATACACTTCCGCCTTGAGCCCAAAAAGTCCCGAATAATATGACATTGCTACTCCATAATTCCCGCAGGTGCCTATAGATATGGCATCATAACCTTGTTCTATCGCATATTTTACATGCCTCAGGGCAGCTCGATCCTTATGGGTCCCTGATGGATTCACGCCTTCAAATTTCAAAAAAATTTTCTTGAAGGAGAAAAGCCGCTCTAAGTGTTTGGCACGGAAAACAGGTGTGCCGCCTGGGTCAGAATCTTCACTTTCTTCTTCTATCAACTTTACCTAATCCTCCTAAGAGGTTAATTGTGGAAGTTAATCATCGTATAAAAGCGTTTTGAACATAGTGCATTGAAAACTGCGGAAATTCCAGTGGAAATCACTTTTCATTTTCCCTTGTGGAAAAAAATTATAGTCCATAATAAAATGATGAGTCAATGTTTGAGATTACTGTTAGACTCAAAAATCCTTCACTGGATAACAACATTGACTTAACACTCTACGAATTCCTCTCTGATATCGGGTATATTGAGGAGAGAGGAGAGAGCGATCTGGATAAGACAAGGAAGAGCGTTCCATACAGGATGTTCAAGGAATGTTTTCTTGATCGATCTGACAAGACATGGTCAGTTCAGGATCTGATCACTTATCTCAAGACGACCAAGCCTACCCTTTACAGATATCTGAACAGGTTGAAGGCACTGGACATAATCCAGGAAGTGCAGATAGGGAAGGAAAAAGGTTATGCTCTGAGATACAATTCACTTTCACTGGCCTGGAATTTCGTAGAATCCAATGTTAAAATAAGCATGGAAAACTACAGGAAGACAATTGAAAATATTCAGAGAATGATAGGTGATAATAAATGATAACCCAACTGACAAAGGGATCAAAATACAGGATTACTTCAGCTAGTTCGACGGAGGAGAATTTCATTACTGAAGGAATATTGCAAGGTTTTATTACCATGGGCGAGGAACCTGCTCTGCTCCTTGAAATGGAAAAAGAAGGAAAGAAAAGTCTGAGAATTATTCCGGTCAACGCAATACTGATGATTGATATAATTGAGCACAATGAGGAAAAAGAAAAAGAGAGCAAGGGAGATACCAGCTATATTTCTTGAAAGTGGTATCCTCAAGTAATCCAATGTTTTTCATCAAATCAGATCGAACCTGATTAACTCAGTATATATAGGTCCCGATGCAGTAAGCTGCGACTCATAAAGGGAAAAGTGACCTACCTGCTGCTTCTGGACAATCCTATTCCCCACCCTTTCAGCAAATGAGCTGAAATCCTGTGTTACTTTTGATCTTAGAAGGGTGACATGAGGAGAAAACGGATGGTCCGTGGTAATCGACGGGGTCGCGCTATCCACTTTGCGTGCAAGTTCAATTAATTTTTCCTCCGGCCCTGCATTGATGAATACAACCCTTCCTTTTCTTAGTGATGGGAAGGCACCAATCCCTGACATTTCTAACACAAATTTCTCAAGCTCTATCTTTTTCAGGTTCTCCACTATTTCCTGTGTTTCCCTGATCTCTCCCAAGAATTTCAACGTCAGATGAATATTCTCAGGTTGGACTGTCTTGCCCATTGTTTTTAGTGTTTTCAGAATAACCCTGATATCATCATTGGGAGTTACCTTGATGGCAATAAAGGCTCTCATCTCCTTCATATCATGGAAAAGCGCAAAATTTTTTCTCTTGACTGTTATCTCCAGTTATGATCGTGAAGGATGGTCTCTATTACACAAAAACTCACGAGTGGATCAGGTTAGAAGGGGACGTTGCTTCTGTCGGGATTACCGATTTCGCGCAGAATCAACTCACTGACATCGTTTACGTAGACCTCCCAAAGGTGGGGGCTATGATAAAGGCGGGGGAAATTGCTGGGACAGTCGAAAGTGTCAAGTCAGCTGAAGATTTCTATTCCCCTATAACTGGAAAAGTCCTTGAAGTGAACAAAGATCTGGAAAAGAGTCCAGAACTGATCAACAAGGACGCCTATCAGGCATGGATGTATAAGATGAAGATTAGCAATCCATCCGAAGTTTCTTCCCTGATGAAGAAGGATGATTACGAAAAATTGATAAAGAAATGATTTAATGACCTGGGCCCAGAAAAGAAGATCTGAGGAGTATTATAGGAGGGCTAAAAAGGAAGGATTCAGGAGCAGGGCATCCTACAAACTTCTTCAAGTACACGAAAAGTTCCATCTGATAGATGAAGGAACCAAAATACTGGACATGGGAGCATCACCTGGAGGATGGAGCCAGGTGATTTCCAAATTGAATCCGGACGGCCTGAATGTTGCTACAGACATAATCCCCATGGATCCAGTTCCTGGTGTGATTTTCTCCAAGGGTGACATTTTTTCCGATGAGGCCATAGACAGACTTCTGGAAAAATCAGAATTTGGATACGATCTGATACTTTCAGACATACTGCAACACACGTCTGGGCAAAGATCAATTGACCATGCAAATTCCTATTTCATTGCAAAGAGAATTTTGGAGATGGCTGAACGTCTTCTGAACAGAAATGGGAAAATGCTGGTGAAGATGCTTCAGGGTGACCTGACGGATACAGCCAAGAAGGAATATATGGAAAAATTCAGGAAGGTCAGGATAACCAAACCCCCTTCCTCTTCCCCTAGCTCATCTGAAGTTTATATCCTTGCAGAAGGTTTTCTAGGTGGAAAACAACTCCGCTGAACCTTTCCACTTCTATGATTGCAAGTGTACTGACACCTTTCTTTTCTGAGATTTCCTTTGCCATGTAGCTTTCTCTCTCCTCTTCCATCTTCCTGTACCCTTTCCTGTTCACAATTTTGTCCCACTGAATGCTGAACTGCTCAGGATCAGTAAAATCCCATTTTCTTCTGATCAGCCTCTTCTTTTGCAGACTCAGCCAGATCAAATCAGTGAGTGGAATATTCGCAACAAACAGTTCCTCATACTTCCCTGATGGTATGTCAATTCCAATTACAGAACTTCCAATTGAGTCCCCCAACTTTATGGCCCTTACGAACGCCTCAGGCGGTATGGATGTTTCGCCAAAGCGCCTGATTAGGTATTCATAAATCAGTTCAATATCGTCCATCTCCACTTCATATGGGTGCTTGACAAAATCCCTGAGTCCCGCGACTTCGTCTTCTGTAATTGCTAGCATTATCACATCGTATTTCTCACGTCTTAACATAGAATCTACCAAATCCCCCGAACTTTTAAGCCCCTTTACGATTCCAATAACGTCTACGAGCGATGGACCTTCTAGTCTGGCTCTCAAATGTTCCTTCTCTCCCTGATCACATCTTTGAATTCTTCTTTGTCCTGAAATTCCTCTAGCTCAGAATAATATATTATGGGAACTGTGTCCTTTGACGGTTTCTCCCTTACCTTTTTGACTATGAGAAAACTATCCATATCAGTCATTTCAGAAAGTTTCTGCATTGAAACCATTTTCCTGCTAAACCTGAGTAACTCTTCCTCTATCCCTCCCAGAAATAGAGATTCCTGGTCCTCCATCAGGAAATTTAGTATTGATTTCTTGAATGGGTAAATTAAAAATCCTTTTTTCTGCAACTCGTTGTTTACCAGCCTTTCGAATTCCCTCATCTTCTTGAAATTTGGTTGCACCTTATCATCCATGATTTTCCAGAGGAATGATACGTGGCTCATTATTTCTTCCCCGAGGAATTCCTCCATTTTAAAGGCAGTTTCAATTGAGGCAGACATACCTGACTCATACATCAGGATGGTTCTTCTTGTCGTTCCTAAAGCGTTGGCTATGTCTCCCAGAGACAGCGTCCTTTCCTCCCTTATCTTCTTCAGCTTCGCTGAGTCAATACTGACATAGAAGCCTCCCGGACCTGCCCTGACCATCGGTTCCTCTTCATCTTTCAAGTAGTCTTCAAAAGTCCCGGGTGATACAATTGGAAGAGAATGTCTGGTATAGACTACACCGTCTTCTATCTTCTCGTTCCTGTTCTGCAGACTCAGCACAAGGGGGTAGGCGTCTATAAATCTTGCAAAAGAAATCAGAGATCTGGACCCTTCTTCAGTCAAGAATCCTGCATTAGGGACTATTTTGACTATCAGTATTTCTTTCAGGCTCTTCAAAACTAGATCAAAAGAGTATGAAAATTCGGGATCTGCGCATAGGACCTCGTAACCAAGTCTTTCCGATATTTTTCTGATGGAATTCAGTATTGCAAGTCTCTGGTCCACGCAGTATAAGATATTCTAAATATTTAAATACTACTCTTTTTAACCTCGTCGATATCCACCAGGCTGATTAATTCTATGCCTTGCTGTTCCAGGTTTTCCCTAGCCCCCTCTTTCCTGTCCACAACGACAACAACCCTGTCCGTTCTCACCATTTTTTCATTCAGTCTGGTGATTGCCCTCAGCAGGGTGGAACCAGTTGTGGTTACGTCTTCGACGAAAGTAATCACTTCCCCATAGGTCATCTCACCCTCGACCATTTTTTCGAGCCCGTATTCCTTTCGCTCTTTTCTGACGATGATCAGTGGTTTGCCTGTTTCCAGTGAAACTCCTACGCCAAGAGGGACTGCACCTAATTCTACTGCAGCCACCTTGTCTCCTGTTATGAACTCCGCTGCCTTGATTGAGGCAATTTTAAGAAAAGCGGGGTTCAAGAGAGCGGACTTCACGTCCACATAATAATCAGATTTCTTCCCTGAAGATAGAGTGAAATCCCCAAATTTTATGTTTCCGTTCTTGACGAGATAGCTTGCAATTTCATCCATGGTGGCATATCTTTAGGTACTATTTTTCTCTTTACCAATATACCCGATTCATTGCACTTGACGCCTGGTTCTGCAATCAGGTTGTGCGAAATTCTCATTCTATCATTACGAACATATATTCATATAATACCGGGATATAGGCACTTAGAAAATATTTTTAGGATGGTCTGACTTTCCCATTAGCCGCTGTAGCTTAGTGGGTAGAGCACCCGGCTGTTAACCGGGAGGTCATCGGTTCGAGCCCGATCAGCGGCGTTCGTCTTTGTTCTATTGAGCTTTTGGGACGAAATGTTGGGAATATTAGCTTTCTGGATGCCAGACAAATTATATACAGTAGCCAGTTGAATTCTTGGTGCGTAAAATGGAAGCCAATTCCTCCCACGCCTTGGATCATGTAGTTGTACTGATGTTTGAGAACAGGTCTTTTGATAATCTTCTGGGGTACCTTTATTCTCCAGCTGAACGTGAAAATTTCGAAGGAGTGATTGGAAAAAATCTTTCAAATCCTGTTCCTAAGGATCTCTATCCAAATTCCCCTGGAAATGTGCCTGTCCATGTTGCAAACAGTATGGATATTCCTGACCCTAATCCGGGAGAAGAATACCCCCACGTTAATACGCAACTCTTCGAGACGGTGATCCCTGAACAGAACAGGTTTGCGGAAGTGGGTGATATGGTCACTCCATATAACGTTCCGCAGGATACTTCAAGTCCAACCATGAGAGGGTTTGTTTCTGATTATATTGGAACTTTCAGGACGGAGATTGGACGATTGCCCATTGAAGAAGAATATTCACAAATAATGGCCTGTTATCAACCTTCTCAAATCCCTGCGCTCAGCACTGTGGCGAGAGGTTTTGCGGTATTTGACCACTGGTTTTGCGATGTTCCAAGCCAGACTTTCGCTAACAGATCTTTTTTTCACGCGGCCAGCTCGTCAGGACTTGTAAATAACATTCCATTAGGTAAGTTTTCGGTACTGAACACCTCGCCCACAATATTCGAAAGGATGGAATCGAACAAGGTGACCTGGAAAATATATTATGATTATGACCAGATACTATCCGTAACAGCCTTGATACACGCTAGCAGACTGTATCCTTTTTTCGCCACCCATTTTGGAACTATGGAGAATTTCTATGAGGATGCAAAGAATGGAAAACTCCCTAATTACTCCTTCATTGAACCCAATATGGTCTACCCTCATACGGATATGCATCCACCTTTCCAGGGAAGGCTGAGACGTGGTTTACGGCTTCCTCCACAGAATGCTATCCTTGGAGGAGAGCAGTTACTCACTTCAGTCTATAACGCAATAAAGTACTCTTCATCCGAAAGCGGATCTAACTGGAGCAATACGTTCCTGCTCATCACCTTCGATGAACATGGAGGGACTTATGATCATGTTCCTCCTCCAACCGTTTCCCCTCCTGGAGGAACTGGCAGAAACGAGATGGACTTCAAGTTCGACAGGCTTGGTCTGAGAGTTCCAACAATAGCCGTATCCGCATGGGTCGAGCCCGGAACTGTTGTCAATGAGGAGTACAGGCACACTTCGATGATCAGAACACTGATTGAGCGCTGGACTTTAGGAGACCCGTTGACTGAAAGGGATGCGACTGCCAAGGGACTCTCATCGATAATTTCTAGATCATCTCCCATAACTCCGGAAAAATGGCCTGCACTTCCAGAAATGGAAGTTACATTCGGAAGCGAGGTACTTTCAAGCTTGGAATTGCCACTCACCACATTGGAAAAGGAACTGCTTGCAGAAGCGCTTGTTTTTGAAGCTAAATTGAATGGGACCGGTACGGTTGAAGATGTGGAGAGTATTGGTCACAGAGATGCTCATGGTCATTTACTGAGGCTGAAAAAGAAGTGGTTCCCGCAAATTGAGACCAAGATTTTTGCAAGGTCCTCGGAATAGATTGGCGAATGAAGATACATTGAGATATAGATTGATGATTGGCGCCCAGGAAAATTATCTGACTTGAGGAAAATGAAATGTAGCTATGGTTTCCCCCCTCCGTATATTTTTTGAGGTGGTTCCTTCTTCCTGTTTTGATGAAAAACACCAAGAGTGGGGCCGGTCGGGTTTGAACCGACGGCCACCTGGTTATGAGCCAGGCGCTCTGCCAGGCTGAGCTACGGCCCCAAGCTCTTCCCTATTACCTAAAGAATTAAAATCTTGTGCCTTCTTCGAAAAATGAATGCGATAACCCTTATAATTCATCCAGAAAATGCTCCAGAACGTTTTCTGATTGTCAGCTAAAGTCAAGTAATGAAAAAAATAAAAATTAATTAGAGCCTTTTTCCTTGTTCTTGAAGGCTTCAAGCACGTAGTCGATGAAATTCTCTTCCGGATAAGCACCGACAAACTGTACGTCCTCATTTATGACTATGTGTGGGACTGAAGAGACTCCCCATTTATCTGCAAGTGTTGGAAATTCAATGGCCTCTACCATTTCTCCCGTAATATTGCTGTTTGCAAGTGCAAACTTGTGCGCGACGCTTACTGCCTTGGGACAATATGGACATGTTGGGGTCACAAAAACTTGAATCTTTATTGGAGAACTCACATCTTCCAGCTTCTTTATGATTTCAGGCTCCAGTTCTGGATCATTCTTCGATACCCTCCTGATGTCTTCGACTAGCGAAGAGAACTCATAACCCATTGGAATCCCTTTGTACCTAATCCTTGCATTCTCCTTTCCGCTATCCTGGGTAATCACTGTGGTCGGCGCGCTCTCGATCCCCCATTCCTTTGCCTTATCGGAATCAATGGAGTGGGTCTCGACCTTGATCCTGTCAGATAGCTCTCCAAGTTCATTGGCTATCTGTACAGTCTGCTCGCAATACTGACAATCTTCTTTGCTAGTGAACACATATAGTTTAACGTCTTCTTTTAAATTCTTCTCAAATTCCTCTTGCAGATACTTCTTATCCTTATCTTTCAATAAAGACATCATCATTCACCTTTGAAGGTTATTAAGAGTTAGTTAATAAATATGTTGGAATCATTTCAACGATATGTGGATTGATTCTATTCTAATGAAGTAAAATTCGTGGCCTTTTCCCCCAAGAAAAGCAAACATGATTGAGAGATGAGTGGTAACTGACACATTATATTGGAAGACTTGATACTGTAAGGAAGATGAAAAAACTCCTGGTTTTTGACATGGATGGTACCCTGATAGACTCTGATAAGACCATAATCAGGTGCCTCAAGCAGGTAGGATCAGATTTTGGATACGATGTAAAATATGTGAGCGAAAACATCGGAGTTAAGAAACTGGAAGAAATACTTGCAATGAATTCCATCCCAGAAGGAACAATCAATGAGATTCTTGAAAAATACAGGGAATGCTACTTGAACCAGTTCAAGCTGGATACCGTTCCGATGGAAGGTGCGTACAAGACACTGAAGGAACTGAACAGGGGGAACGTTCTCGGAATACTGACATTCAAGAACTCTTTCCTGACCAGGCAGATCCTCAATCATTTCTTTGAAGGCATCACTTTCCAGTTCATTGTTGGTGGAAACGACAATATTTCAAGCAAAGCAGAGGGATTGAAAAGAATAATCAGTGAGTCTGGCATTCCCTTTAGCCAGTCGTACTACATAGGAGATAGAAGCACTGACATGAAGGCGGCAATGGAATGCGGTATCAATGGCATATGGATAAAATTTGGACTGGGGGAGAAGGACGAATTCAACTTCCCATTCAAATACAGGACAGCCCATTCATTCGAGGAAATACCTTCACTGCTGTGATTCCACCCTGAAGCCGGCTTGATTTGCGGAACGCATTATTGCCTCGATTATTTCCTTGTTCGCATCCTTGGTGACACTGAGGTCGACAACTTTTTCCGGTAGAGATAACAAAACGTATCCGAGAGTTACATCCTCTGCAGTCACAGGTTCCTTCCTTGAATACTTTGATATAAGGTCTTCGACCGTCCACCTGTCCTGCGGGTCCACATTTATGAATTCTTCCACGGCATCCTTGAGCTTTTCCTCAAGCACACAAATTGTGGACCTATCTGCCTGTGAAAGGGAAAACATGAAAACGACGCATCTCATCCTTACAACTTCCTGAGCCTGTAGACCATGTTAAAGTCCTCTTTCTGGAAATCGATTGAAAAATGATTGTTTTCTAGGAGGAGCATGAAAGTTTCTTCCTCAAGCGTCCACTTATCTTTTGGGACTATGAGGAGAAGCGTTTGGTCCTTCTTGAGCTCCCTCGAGCCCAGCCTAATTGCACCTTTTATGTAGATGAACGGCTCGCCGCAATTCAGCGTTCTGAGGTCCTCGACTCTGTCAGCCTGGCCGTAAGATTCCATGAATTGTCATCTAATTCCAATAGATTATATTTCCGTCACATTCAATGCAGATTCTATCTCTCTGGTAAGCTTGTCCCTTTCATTTTCTGGAAGGTCCACCAGCGGGAAAATGCTCTGTACTTCCCTTTTCATTATGAGATTGCTGAATGCAGAAATATATGCCTGGGGGAAGGGATAACCACCCATTATCTTCTTTAGTGACGTTAGCTTCTTCTGCAATTTCCTTGCCTCCTGAATATTCCCATTGGAGAACTCCTTGTACACATTCACTGCCAGGCTGGAAAAATTAGACGTCCCGCAGATTCCTCCTGAAGCACCTATTGAAAGCGATGGGAACAGCAAATCGTCCTGCCCCTGCAGAATTCTGAATCCTTCCCCAAGTAAATCCACAAATTGAGAAAAATTGGAGAAATTCCCACTGCTGTCCTTGATCCCGACCAGATTGCTATGTTCCTTCCTAAGTCTGGCAACGGTGTTTGGAGAGATGCTGTTGTTGGTGTTTTGAGGTATATTATATATCAGGACCTGGATATCAAGCTGCCCGAGGATTTTATCATAGAATCTGAATAGAGACTCCTGGTTCATATTCACGTAATATGGAGTGACAATGGACAGCCCATCGGCCCCTAGCTCTTTAGCATAATTGGCCATGGCCAGGGTCTCATCATAAGAGTTCCTTCCCACTCCAGCCAGGAAGTACATTCCTTCCTTCTTCTTGTCCATGAAATATTCAAGTATCTTGAGTTCGAGTTCAGCCGATGTGATTGAGAAGGCACCTGTTGATCCCATGGGGAATATACCATTTACTCCAGATTTGTGAAGGAATTCTATGAGTCCGTCCACTGCATCATAGTCAAGGTCTCCTTTGCTGATTGGGGTTATAGTTGGGGTTATAATTCCTTTTAATTCAGGCATGAGGTACAATTTTTAACTAATATTTGTAGATTTCATTCCACGTCGGTTGAAAATGAAATTATCTTCCATGAATTTCAGACCATCTCTGTTATCTTTCCTGACGAATCTCTTGAACGTCTCATTTTCCTCGTAATCAAACACTATCCACGTGTCGTTGTCAACGGTGTATGCATAAACGTCTGGCTTTATTATGGACTGTGGCTTATAAATGGCTGTTGCTATGACGATTTTGGAGGGAATGGCTCTTTTCAGCACCTCCAGGACTGCTTCTATTGTTTTCCCAGTGTCTGCAATGTCATCCACCAGTAGAACATATCCGCCATTTCCCTGTTTCCTGAAATTGAAGTTGCTTATGTTCACCGAACCACTTGGTAGACCATCATCAGTGTAATAGCTTGCCTTAATTGATACCATATCCTTCACCTCAAGGTAATCGCTCAGCAGTCTCGCTATCACCATTCCTCCCCTTTCAATGTATACAATAAGAGAGGGCCTTCCAAATCTGGAAAGGATGTCTTCTCCCATCCTTTTTGATAGGCCCTTCAGGTCGTCGAATTTCAGTGCTATGAATTTTTTCTTCTCCCTTTCGAAATCAAAGAAGGCCAGCCATTCTTTTGCATTGAGGAGTATGTCATTTATTACTCCTGATTCCTTCAGTTGCCTTGATACTCTCACCGCCTGAGGAGGGATCAGGGAAGAGAGTTTCATTATTTCATCATTACTGAAAAGTGATTCAGGGGTACCGTTGAAGACGATGCTTCCATTCTTCATCACTATTGCTCTCCTTGTGTATTCAGCGACCAGCCTCATCTCATGAGTTATTATTATCACAGTCACTCCCTTTCCATTGAGGTCTGAAAGGAGATCCATCAGTTCCCTTGACATTCTGTAGTCGAGCCCGGCTGTAGGTTCATCCACAATAAGAAGTTCTGGTCTTGAAACAAGAACTCGGGCAAGCGCTAGTCTCCTTTTTTCTCCTCTGCTTAGTGACTCAACATTCTCGTCCGCCCTGTCAAGAAGATTCACCTTCCTGAGCACATCCTCCATCTGCTCGTACTGCTTGCGTCTGGACACTCTGGACTTGCTCAGGATAGAATATATCTGGTCTCTTACCCTCCCATTGGCCACCTGCTGTCCTGGATTTTGGAGTACGTACCCAACGTGCCTCCTAACGAACTCTATTGCACTTAAATTTTTCAAATCCCTGTTCAAAACCTTTAAAGAACCCTCCCAGCCACCAAGTTGCCCTGCAATGACCTTTGACAGAGTGCTTTTGCCTGATGCATTCTGACCGATAAGTGCAACGAACTCCCTCTTTCTGACAACCAGATTTATTCCATTTAATGCGATGGTCCCGTCTTCATACGTAAAATTGAGGTCACGGGCTTCAATCATCACTTCCCCCTTCTCCGGTTCCTCCCTTTCAACCTTGAACCCTTTCACCTTGCGTGGATCGACCCTTGAATGCAACAGGCTTCCATCTCCCAGGATTTCCATCACCTGCGGGATCTCTATGTATTTCCGGACTTCATCGTTTGAATAAACATTTTCAGGGGTATCGATCATTGCTATTTCACCTGAGTGCATTACAGCCATTCTATCCACAAATCTCTTCATTATTTCAGGATCTTGTTCGACCAGGATTATTGTTATTTTTCCCTCTTTTTTCAATTTCTCTATGGCCTCTATCAGTATCGCCTTCCCCTGCGGGTCAAGATCAGATGTTGGTTCGTCCAGTATCAGTATGTCTGGTTTCTGCGCAAGGAAACTTGCAATGACTACCCTCTGTTTTTCACCCGTTGATAGTTCAGATGGATAAACCCTGGACGCAACTTGGAAAATTTCACCTAACCCAACAGTCTCCAGAGACCATTTAATTCTTCTTTCGATCTCATTCTTTGTTAAGTTGAGACCAAGTAGCCCTGACTTCAGTTCGTCCATTACAGTACCATTCACAAAATGACTCTCTGGATCCTGCCTCACAAAACCCAGCCTTCCTGCCTGCAGACTCTTAAACCTTACTGGGCTCTTGTCTCCGTCTTCCAGATGCTCCGCAACAACCTCCCCAAGAATCTTCACTTTGCCCTCGAAATAATATTTTCCCAGTTCTTTGGGCTGTTTTATCTGCTGTGGTATGAGTCCAGCAATTACGTAGCACAGCGTAGTCTTCCCTGAACTGGTTGATCCAGTGATGCCAAACACCTCGCCTTCTCTTATTTTCAGATTGATGTTTCTTAACGAGAACTCTTTCCTTATTCCTGTGAATGTTGGAAATCTCCAATATAAATTTGAAATCTCGACCACATTTTTCATGTTCAGACCCTTAATAGCATTGCGAATTAAAATAATGTTGGAATTCATTATTAATCCCAACAGGAATTTCTACTGGAACATAAATTCTTGATTTGAACTCTTGACTTCAAGGGATTGATCATTTAGGTTATAATATATGTCTTAATTCGTTACTTGAAAACTATTAATAAAGAAAGCTATACAATTAATTGATGGTTCAAATGGGTAACGATAACAACTCTGAGCCTATTAATGAGACAACTGAGCCTATTTCGGCCAAAACAGAATCAAGTAATCAAAAAATCACCAATGGTCAAAAGAAATACCCTTGGGCAGTTTTCGTGGCACTTGCAATGGGGATGTTGGTCTATGGAGTCGCAGAAAGCTATGGACCTGTGACCGCGCTGACGGGTCATCTACAGAATTATGCATATCTTGCTTTCAGCCTTCCGTACATCGCTGGTGGCGTTGGTGCCTTGTTTTCCGGGACACTGGCAGACCGCATCGGCAGAAAGGGGTCTTTCATGGTAACAGTTGGTATGATTCTTGTTGGAATCATAATTTACGTCATCGGCATCAAATATATCGCTGCAATAGTACTATCTTTTATACTTGTTGGCATGGCTGCGATTGGACTTGAAACTCCGGTACTATCTATGATAGCTGAATCCGTGCCAGCGCATCTGAGAGGCAAATCCCTGGTTATTGTCCAGAATTTTGGTAATATTGGGGTCGCCCTGATGTTCATTCCTGCCCTCCTGGTATCATCCAGTGCCACCCAGGAAGCGGCAACAGTGTTTCTATTCGTTGTCCCCTTGATAGCTCTTCTATTAGCGTGGGGCCTGGTGCATGAATCGGAACCTTGGAATGCAATAAAGGGCAAGAAGAACGTAGACATAGAAGATGCGTGGCAGGAACAGGATGGGAAAATTGAGCCAGTCAAACCAACTATAGGCATTCCAATGAGGTTCCTGATCCTGATCATAATTGGGATGGCCCAAGATGTGGCATTTGTATATTTCACGTATACCATGGGCTATACCTACTTCTATAGTCTGGAGGGAGTGATCGCAGTTATTGGTGGTCTGACAATGACCGTAGTTGGTGTGGTATTCGGAATTCTTTTCGTTGAAAGAGTCAGCAGGAAAGCATTCACTATATTCTCTTACGGCATCCTGGTTGGTTTTTGGGGGTTGATGTGGGTTTTTGAGGCTCTAACTCACAGTACTGCCGGGCTTGTCTTTTTGACAGTCATAACTCTTCTGTTTATTCCTGGTGAGGTAACCTGGGCTTCAAGAGGAATGCTTGAACCAGAGTTGTTCCCAACTGGGAAGAGAGGAACGTACATGTCGGTCGTCAGGTTTGCGGTATGGGGTGGAGCAGGAATAATCAACGGAGTCCTGAACTTCTATGTTCTGCCCTTCGTCTATGCAGCAGCTATCGTGATGCTAGTATTTGCACTATCGCTAGTGATGACCATTGTCTGGCAAATAAAAGGATTCGAAACGAGGTCATTGAGCCTCTCTGGCCTTGATTCAACGAAGTCCAAGTCAAGACCGGAAAAATAGAGTAATAAAATTTTTCTTTATTTTTTATTTTTTCCCAAGATTGTAAATCCCCTGTAGCATGCCTGATCAATTTCATAATTGTTGGAGAATTCGAAAGTTGGTTCTGGGCACAATCCAAATTATGGGCAATATCTGGTCACGGGACAAGAGAAGTTTAATAATCCGCTGGGGATAGGCCCATTTACAAGATGACTGATGGCGGTTTGAGGGAGGTGATGAATAACAAGGTGGTTCTCACAATATCAGCAGCGGAGCTTCTACGCCTCCTCGGGAGGTCTGGAGTGTGGGTTTTCATCCCAATTTTCTTCCTTAAAGAAGGGTATGCCGATTACATGGAGATCGGGGTAATGTTCATGGTATCAGCATTTGCCACGATACCAACCAGCCTTTTTGGAGGGAATCTGGTAGATAAGATTGGGAGGAGGATTGCTCTGATAGTGCCCCCTGCGATCTCTTTACTGTTCCTCCTGATGTTCCTGGACATTTACTATAAATTTAACATACTGTTATCAATTGCTGCGTTTGTCCTGTTCCAGCCGATTGCCAGCCTCCAGTCCATCGTCGATAATGTCATAATAACAGATTCCACTTTGGAAAGCGAAAGGATTAATGCCTTCAGCGTGACCAGAATTGGGGCCAATATAGGATTTTCACTTGGACCGGCGATCGCAGGATTTGCCCTGGCCTACAACTATGCAATACTCGCGATCATACCAATGGTCGCTGAGATGTTTGGTTTCACACTCTATTACAAGTACGTGCGATATATCGAACCTCCCAGCCAGGGGACCAAGAAACTTACCTCTTTCCCCAGAGGTGATTTCAGGTTTCTCATTATTTCTATCCTCATATCCCTTGCATGGTTTTCAGTTGGACCCTGGGCATATGTGCTCCCACAGTTCCTCTCAAATGTTGACATGATAAGCAGTTCCACCGTTGGATTGCTGATAGCTTCAAACGGAGTTGCAGTCGTATTACTGCAGGTCCCCGTCAACAGGGCATTGGTCAGGATGAATGATCTATCGAGGGTTGCTCTTGGCTTGGTGATATATGCCATAACGTTTGCCATTTTTGGATTTGTAAGGAATACACTGTTGCTACTTGGGGATATAGTTGTTCTTACACTGGGTGAAAATATCATCTCACCTGCATCAAATGCCATAATTGGAAAGATTGCTCCAGAGAGTAAAAGAGGGGAATACTATGGTGGTTTCAATCTTGTAAACAGCTTTCTAGGCCCATTTTCCCCACTTGCTTACGAGTTCCTGCTTGCTTTTTTCCACAATAGTCCGATCATACTCTGGGGAATAATTGGTCTCATCTGTACCTCTCTTGCCATCGTCCTATTCTCGTTCGGGATAAAATTGGTTCCTAAGCGCTGAACTTACCCTCGATATCCCATTTCCCTGGTGGGAGCACTGGATATATGGCTTCCTTCTCCACTCCCAGAAATTCTGATATCTCTTTGATTACCTCTTCCTTACCTTCTCCCGGTATCACAATTACCCTGCTTCCTTTTATGCAGGAGACAGGAGCAGAAACAACATATTCCCTATTCTCGTATATCTGGAAGCCAACTGCAATTTTCAGCTCCAGGTGAGTTACGTAATTCTTTTTGCCCCGGATAATCCAGGCTCCCCTCGCCAGATATTCGCCTGATTCTGGTGATTTGCTCACCTGGCTCTTTGTGACATAATAGACGGCCCCATTGCCAAACCCTGCATTCCACGCCTTTGACATGCTCCACGCAAATATGGCTGCTTCCTCTATCCCCTGCTGTGATGGAGGTGCGCGGACCTTCATTATGACTGATGGAGCTCCGTGGATGTCTGCGTGAAAATATAGATCATTTTCGTCCATGTATTTTTTCACCACAGAGTCATTAGACTCTGCGTCCTTCCCTGCAATGACAAGATTACCATCGCTATTGATGAACCACCGGTAATTCGTATAGATCCTGTGTACTGTCTTTTTCTGGGATCGTTCAACCGGCCTCTCTTTTCCAAACGTAACCCTGGATAGTTTTTCCTTTATCTTCTTGCTGGAATCGAAGAAATTTGTGGCGTTCTCCCCGGCAGTCATGTTCAGCTTGATAGGTATTTCCATTTCGTCCTTCTTGTAATATACCAGACCCTTCTCATAATCTATAATTGCCTCGTCGTTCTGGTGTTTATTTGACGAGATTACAAGATTGTTGACCTCGTCCAGATTTGCCATAACGATTTCCCCGAAACGCCTGAATCTTTCCATCTCTTCAGTCATCTTTTCTACACTTCTTCGTATCGACTCGTCTTTCCCTGTTCCTGTCTCGATGGACAGTTCATAAATCTTTTTCAGGCCGTCTAAAAGGTCAAGTACCTCTGGTTCCTCACTTCTGCAGCGACTCTTCCACACGAAGTAGCTGTCATCGTATAGAAACACCTTTCCCTCCTCAGCCCCCTCAAGTATTTCCCTCAGAAGTTTCTTGATATCGTCGCTTCTTCCCAGGAGTTGCTCATTTGTCGTAATACTGCCTCCCAATCCGCATATCACTTCTTCGGCATATTTGGAAAGACCTATTCTTGATGCAAGCGTTCTTACTGGGTCTCCACTTGATTCCTTTATCTTTTCGACGAGGGGGAAAGACTCATTTTCAAAATCGATAAAATCCGGATAGATGTATTTGCTCCCCTTTTCCATAGCAACGTTCTTTCTCTTTGCGTGTCTTTTAGAATATTCGATGATTCCGTTTGAGACCACGAAAATGTTCCCTCCTGCCATCATTTCAATTACTATGTCCTTCCCACCCCTGATCTCCAGGATGCGGTCCGTTCCGACCTGTTCAACTGAATCTATGGGCATGTTCTCAACTGGGATCAGGTTCTTCTTCCCGTCTATGAGGTTCTCCTCTCCTAGGAATAGAAACTCATTACCCATGACGTGAAGGTAGGTGGAATTGATCCCTGACTTCCTGAATTTGAATGCAATTCCATTGCCTCCCACGTAGTTCTTCTCAATGTACCCCCCTTCGTAGACGCTCAGGAATTTCGCAATTGCCCTTATCTCTGCGAATGAAATGCCCCCCTTCATTATATCCTGTACTCCGACGGGTCGTTATATGGCAACAACGCTTTTAAATTGTTGGATTTAAATCCTCCCTCCCTCAGTACGTCGTGGACCGTCTGGATCGCTATCTGTGGAGTATTATTGACCTGTGACAGATGAGCAAGGATTGGAATTGTGTCACTGTCCATCACGCTCTTCAGGATATTCCCCGTCTGCTCATTTGAAAGATGCCCCCTGGGATTTCTTATTCTCCTTTTCAGCGTCTCAGGGTAAGGACCATTTTCCAGGAGCAGTGGATCGTGATTGGCTTCGATGACCACCAGGTTGCATTCCTTCAACCTTCTCCTGAGCAATGCGTTCCCTTCTCCCAGGTCCGTCACTACTGCCACTTTCTTGTTGCCGTTCTGGACGGTGTAGGCGACTGGATGCCTGGCGTCGTGGGATACTCTTATAGCCTCTATGGTCAGGTCGCCCACCTGCTCCGGGGTCCCTTCCTTTATGAAATTCACAATCTCTACTCCCATTTCCTGGTAACCCCCATAACCCCCTCTCTGTTCCACGTAAATGTCAGATGTTTCGTAAGTACCGAACACAGGTATCTTCGTCCTGTTTCTGAAAGTGTGAACGCCAGATGCGTGATCCGAGTGACCATGCGTGATGAAGACTGCATTTATCTGACCGACCTTGAAGCCTTTGGTATTTAACGCAGTTTCCACCTTCCTGTAAGATAATCCCAGATCAATCAGAATGCAAGTATCATCGCTGCAGATCAATGTGGAATTGCCCGTGCTTCCGCTCCCAAGAGATGTTATCAACATAGCCAGTTTGAATCACCAATTACAATTTAGTTAATTACTCTTGGTTAATATTTTGACTAAAGTCACTGGCTTCATCATTTCCGGTGATCCAGGTTTCATTCTGTTGCAATCGCCATTTCCCTCGTGGTTTATATCGATCTTATCCTTTTCAAAATGTTCCCTACGATGTCCTCTAAATCGTCTCCCCTTTTGGTTTCGGAACCCTGATGCATGGTCTGTGCCGTTTCCTGTGAGGTTGTCTGGCACTCACCATCCGTTATGCTGTCATTTTGGAACAGCTGGACGAAAGGAGAGCTGGGGGGCATGGATACTTCCACTGTGCTTACGGTAGCCGGATTCGGGCTGTAACCACTCATGTTTGTTCCAGTCTGCCTGTTCCAGTCTGAGACCTGGGATGGATCGTAATTTATGCAGAACGGGCCCGACTTCTCGAATTCAACTCCATACAGTGTTACACCAGTCGGGGGCATCTTAGTACTGAAACCACCTTCCAGGACGCTCCACCTCTGCCCTGGACTGAAGGTGAAGATGAACGCTATTATCCTGTTTCCATTCAAGAAGTCCACAACCCCGATCGGCATTGAATTCTGGTTTATTCCTCTATTTCTGACTGGAGACAGATTGATCCCCCAGTAAGTCAACCTGTTCTGGACGTAGATCGGCCAGTATGCGTTTCCGAAATAATATCCATTCCTGAACAGTACCACTGTTTCCTTCATGGTTGAGTCGTTGAAAAAGCTCCAGGTCACGAGACCCTGAGAGGGGTTGAACCACTTCCAGTTGACATAGACGTTCGTAGACTCATATTGCATTATCTGGGTGTGATCCTGTCGTACTGCATATCCGCTGTTTCCAATGTTACCACTGATGATCGGCATTGTTTACAACTTGTGCAGATATAATTTCAATTTAAAGTTTCTTCGGCACAAGATTGAAACATCACTCCTTAAAAAATGTCCGTCCATGATGCATCAAAGGTACCTACAAAGAACGGTATTCCATACTCCAAGAATAGTGACCAAAGTGATTCCTGCATTCACCATGAATTCACTCGACACAGCAAGACATTTTGGACATGTCCCTTATGAACGATTGTGCTGCCAGCTTAATTCCCTCCGACATCGACGGGAAGATGTGGCTTGTCGCAATAACGTCATCTATGGTATAGCCGTTCTTTACTGCATATGCCCCTTCTGTTATGATATCTGTCGCATTTGGAGCCATGATTTGCATGCCAGCAATTCTGTTATCCAGAGGATTCACCGTGATCTTTATAATGCCTTCAGTCTCTCCAATTATGCTTGCCTTCGTGAGATTCTCAAGGGAGAACACCCTGTTTGAACACGAGCCATTCTTCATCGAGAACTCGTTCTCAGTCATTCCGACCCCTGCGACTTGTGGACTTGTGAAAACTGCCCACACTGTAGAGTCGTAATCGATCCTCATATCTTCGCCGAACATGTTGCTGACAGCTATGACACCTTCTCTTGCAGCCAGTGTTTCCAGGAACATTTTCTTTGAAACGCAGTCGCCTGCAGCATATACTCCGGATGCCGACGTTTTCATGGTATCAGATGTTATTATGAGACCTCTTGAATCTGTTCTTACTCCCGCGACTTCCAGGCCAATGTTGTCAGTATTTGGCGCCCTCCCGGTCGCAACTATGAGCTCTTTCACCCCTATATTCTCCTTTCCCTTATGGGTTATGACTTCTATGTTTTTCACCTCGCCGGATTTGTGGACTGCACTCACTCGTGCCCTCATGTGGAATCTGATCCCTTCCTCTTCCAGCTTCTTTTTCAATGCGGCCTGAATTTCCGGTTCTGACTGTGGAAGCAGTGAGTCAAGTGCTTCGATCACTGTCACCTTTGACCCGAAATGCAGGAGTGCCTGCCCTATTTCAAGACCTATGGCTCCACCGCCTATTATCGCAACTGAGTCTGGCAGCTCATTGAGCTCCCATATGGTGTCACTTGTAAGAAATCCAGCATCTTTGAGTCCCTCTATGTTTGGCACCGATGGATGTGAACCGGTTGCGATGAGTATACTCGATCCTGAGAGTCTTCCTATCTCATTTCCGTCAGAACCTGTGAGTGCCACTGTCTTTTTGTCCACAAATTTGCCCAGCCCTGTGAATAGCTTTACGTTCCGGTAGTTCTCAATTACCTGAGCGTACTTGGTTTCCCTTGCATGGGTGACGTAAGACCTCAGGCCCTTCATCACCTCCGAAAAGTTGTGTCTTACAGGTGTATCATATATTCCGGCCATCCTTGAATGTCCCGGCCTGAAGACAAGATGTGAAGCCTCCAGAAGATACTTTGAAGGAACGCAGCCAACGTTAACGCATGTCCCTCCGAGTTGACCGGTTCCAACCATTGCTATAGTCATTTCACCGTTGCTTAACTCAGAAGCTTTTATTGCAGCAGAAAATGCGGCCGCTCCCTTTCCAAGTATCACTAGATCAAATTTCTGTACCTCTTCGCTCAAAATCATTCACCTTTTCATTGATCGATGAGAGTTGCCGTATAGTGTGAAGGTTTCTTGAACACCTTATTGCTCAGAAGTTCCTCCGGCTTTACTTTCTCAGGATCAATATCAACTTCTCCCATTCTTTTCTCCAGGGATACCCTAACGTCCAAAACACCATCCTGGTCCATAAGACCTCTGGTGACGGTTGCAACACAGTCATCGCAGGTCATTCCATATATTCTCAGTTTTACCCTTCCTTCTCCCATGGATATGGAATACTGGCGATTATTAATATAGAAAGGTAAACTTTTTTTTACCTTGGTCTATTATCAACAGATTAGAGTGGGCACAGTTAAAAACAGTGAAGAGAGAAGATTACAGAACAGGAAAAAAGCATGCATGATCGAGGATGGTGATTCCACTGTTTGCATAGATCCCTCACTTCCTTTTCTTAACCTCATTGGCAAAAAATACACCATGATGGTGCTGGGGGTTATAGGGAACCTGGGAAACAGGAAGAATTTTAATGAAATACTCAGAGATATCCCCTATTCCAGCGCAACAATTATATCAAAGAGGCTAAAGGAGCTTTATGACTTAGGCTTGATAGAAAGAAACGTTGGAGTCGACGGTGTTACCTATTCCCTCACGAAGTTGGGGGAGAGTTTGAGAGAGAGCTTATTACCATTGCTCCACCTTGCTGAAAAAATTGACTGACGCGGTGGAACGACAACAAAATGAATCCTGAAAAATACGTTAAGACGCGTTCGGAGGATATCCTAGGCTCAGTCGATATAAAACCTGATTTTGAAAAATAGATTGGTAAACTTAAATTCGTAAAGCAAGACCTAGTCCGAAAGGAATATAGGTTACCCCCTCTGTCACAATCGCCGCAGGCTTTGTCCTGCATCTATTTCTTCAGCTCATCGTGCATTACGTCCCAGTTCCCCTTCTTCATTTCCCAGTTCCTGATTATTCTGTAATATACAAAAGAGCCTGATATTTGAATCAGGCCTCCTATCAACAGTGGAGACGGCATGTATAGATCCATCAGGTATCCAGACAACCCAGATGTGGACTGCGATCCCCTTGTAGCAATTCCCTGTATGCTTGATGCAGTTCCATAATCCTCCTTTCCTATACCCCTGACACTTATTGCGCTCCTCATAGGGGCTCCAATTCCAGCAATCCCGCTTCTGAGCGCATATAGAAGAAAGGCGATGGTAACAAATGGCGAAAAAGCCAGGACTACCATGAGCAATCCCTGAAAGAACCTGGTCACCGATGATACGCCAATGGCACTGATTTTGACAGAGTTAAGATATTTCCCAGATATGTAAGAGCCTAATGCGGTTGCAGCGTAGGCCAGGGTAAATATCTCCCCGACATATGATACCGTCAGATGATATCTCAATTCAAACCAGAGAGGAAGGAGGGGAATTGCGATCCCTATGGCTGCACCATTTATCATGTTTGCGGCAATAATCCTCATAGTGTAGGAGAAACTCTCTTTCTTCATCACCTTCGTTGTCTTCCTGGGCCTCCTCTTTTCCTTTAGCATGAAGAGTGAAACAAAAGATACCAGGAGAATTAAGAATGAGACTGCGAAAAGGATTCTAAAAGTACCGGCGGAGCCAAAATAGGGATTCAGGTAGTCGTGAGTTATCACGAGGAAACCGCCTACGATTGATGAGAGAGATGCTACCACATTTATATTGGCCAACCTGTGAATTCTGGGCATCTCCTCGGGCCAGTTGCTAGCTACGAAGGCCGTCATCCCTGGGGAGAATGCCCCCCTGAGCCCACCTGCAGTGCCTGATATCCCCCCGACTATTGCATACAGGGCTATCAAATAAATGTTAGTGGAAAGTGCCAGCCCTGCAAGACCTATCAGTGGAAACAGTTCACCCAGGATGAGTGCCTTCGCATATCCTATTCTGTCCCCTATGATCCCTATTGCAAGTGAGAGAAATATATTGAAGAGTACTATGAACAGGTACAGCACACCTATGAGGACGAGGCTATATCCGAGCGAGTGCAGGTATAACGAGAACGCGAGTGATACGAAAACCAGGGCTATGCTTCTGGCCGACCTAGAAATTAAAAGATATGGAAAGGACGCATCTATTTTGTCCTGGGACTCGCTGAACATGAAATCTAAAATCCCTCTAAAGTATATATCAATATTGAAATTTCCTATTGGTTAAGGGAGATTTTACTTCCAGAATAGTCCCAGAATAATGAGAACAACTCCAATGAATAGAAGCCCTAGATAGACAGGATGGAAACCCCTTGAAATGTAAAGGATGATGATTATTGCCAATTCGAGTACACCCACTGCAAGCATTCTTAGTTTCATACTCCCAAATGGATACGCAACCTTAATGTTTACGTGGGGGTAGAATGTCTCCCTAAACTATGATCTATACAATAGATTCGAGTACATCGTTGATTGAAGAAGATAATTCATCCGGTGAAAGTGGACCGGCCTAGATTTGTTAAAGTCTTAAGCGAATACTTCACTTATATATTTTTGAGGATAAGAATTCAATATCTGTCGCACATATAATTAAAAAGGGTGACAATGACTGGAATGGTCAAGAGGATCAGAGAAAAGAAGGTTTTTGATGTAACCTGTCCAAAGTGCGGTGAAGCTTTCGGAGTTGGATTCAATCCTGTCATTGACGGTAGGTTCTGCCATGTGATCAAAAGTGACGGGACATGAATACGGGGTTTTAGCGCAATCCATATGAGAATCTAGAGTAATCTCAAATGCCCCTACTGCAAGAACAAATTTGTGGAAATGGGAGAATGGAGTTATCAAATTCCAATCTAGGTTGTACAACTTGCATTTTCCATAACGTTTAATAACTATTGCTACCTATTGCTATCTATGGTAACAACAGTTCAAATTGACAATGAACTCAAGGAACGGTTGAACCGCTTAAAAATCCATCCAAGAGAATCTTACAACGACCTGATTTCAAGATTGATAGACTCATATTCACCAGATGTTGCCAGCAGGGAATCACTGATAGAAACACTCGACATTCTTTCTGACCCGGAAATAATGAGGGGAATTGCTCGAGGACTTGAAGACATTAAGGCAGGAAATACAAAGTCTCTCGATCAAATCAGCAGGGAGCTTGAATAGTATTGCCGTTTGACATCGTCCTCACAGAGGAATCTGAGGAGTTTATCAAGAAATGTGACAAGGCAGTAAGGAACAGGATAATCAAATCCCTTCGCAAACTTGAAAACGAACCCGAGAGCGGAAAACCTCTGACCTCTATACTTACGGGACTCTGGAGCCTGAGTATTGGGGACTATAGGGCAATTTATCAAATAAAGAACAGTGAGCTAATAGTTGTAGTTATCAAGATCGGACATAGAAAGAACGTTTATTGATGATTAGTTCGAATGAGCCTGTCTGGATTTGATTAGTTTTAAGTGAAGATTGAGATGGAATCAACTTCTGCAAATTATGCTCAATTTATCATTAAAACTTTTATGATTGTTGGGCTGAAACGAATAACTCTTTTTCAATCCTTTATGCCCTCGCGTATCAAACCTTTTACAGTTGTTCTATCAACAACGCAGACTTATGGGCCCTGGAAGTGTGTTGCATAACTCCACTGTATTTCATAATACGGGGGAGTGATTGGCTTGTATGACACCAAATCCAATAACAGCTACAGTGAATAGGAGCACAAGAGGGTATTGGATCGGTCCAGACAGAAGGTATTACATCTACGACAGATCCCTTGTGGACAAGATTGAAGATATCATTGAACCATCATTCCTTTTGCATGCAGAATCATAAAAATTCAGAGTTGACCGGTCTGGATTCATTCATAATAAAATGACTTTCCCCATTTATAGGGTTTGGAAAAATGATAAAAGGCGCGCTGTTAACATCATTCAGACCAAGAATCGGGAAGTACTTGGGGAGTGAGTGACAGAAATACCGTCAATATTTAATAATTGGTAACTAACTGGCGAACCAGCGAGAAGTCATTTGAATTCATAAAGAGAAGTAATTGTAGGCCCTAGAAAGGTTGAATCCGTTGTCATGGTAGAAGTTGTTGGTCGCCGCATTCATTATCATGAAGTCAGCAATTGCGACCTTTGCACCTCGCCTGAATAATGAGTTCAGCCCGGTAAGCAAGAGTGTCGATCCAATCCGGTGTCTGAAGAACTCTGGACTCACTGCGATATCGAAGTCTCCCAGCCCCTTTGGACGCACTTCGGCAATTATGTGACCCGCAAACTTGCCATCCACTTCTGCAATGTAAGTTTCGGAACTCCATTTACCTACCCAGTCTGAGTACACCTTGAGGTCGTTGAATGATCTGTAGTGAATATCGTGCATCCTCTTGATATCTTCCTCATCTCCTTTCTGGGCCGGTCTTATCGATACCCCATCTGGGATTTCAAATTTCAGGTAACCGTTGAGTTCCCTCGTTGCTAGCGCCATTCCATTCAGCCACTTCAGTCCAAATTCGATCGCAACTCCTCCTCCAAAATGATTGTCCAAAGGGACACGAAGTCTGGCAGGTCTTTCCAGTGAGTCAAAGATAGTCGAACATTCCTTCAGTTTTTCAGAATCTTTTGAACTGAGCTTTCCCTGCGGGTCTCCATAATATCCATCTATTTCTCCCCACAATTCCTCTATCGTGGTAACATTTCCAATCTTCCGGGATAGTGCCACCCCAGACGTTTTCCCCTTCTCGACATACAGCCAAGCTTTTGCATTCTGCTTGGATAACTCATCAGCGCTTAACGTGTATTGCCAGAACGTTTCATAGAGCCTCCCTCTATTGAAGGAGATGCACAAATCGGAAACTTCACCTAAATCATCCGCAACCTGCCATGTGCCCATCTTTCATACATTCATGGTGTGCAGATATATCTTATGCGTTCATCTTCAACGGATATTCTTGTCTATGAGAAACATAAAAGTCCCGTACCAGTTTATCTACGTGTAGGGCCTATCAACGCTCATTTTTAGCGCATTGGGGAAGTCAGTGTTGGGCAGCTATCATTTGAAGGGTTCCCGTGAGATATCTGGTCGAGGTGGAGCGATAAGGGACCATGTCACATTCTACCTTTCCCAGTGTTTATCCGAATGCAAATTTGCTTGTTAAACCTCAGGTTTGATGTATACATTTACCGGCTCCTGGTCATTGAAAATTTTCCATTCAGGATCGCGTATCATGGTTGAAGAAGAATTCGTTGTTAAGGGTGCCCAGATCCCCTGTCAGCATTCCTGCCCTGAAGTGGCCATAATCAGAATCCAGTAATCCCATCCCTCTGACAGGAAATGTCATTTCTGGTACTGGAAGAATGAGAAGATTTGTCCTGTCCACGAACTTGAATTTTTCCCTCTTTGTGCCATCCATTCCATTTCTCTCCTCATTAACAACCGTAGTTACCCGTAAAATTTACTCAACTCAGAAATACTGTCTATTCAATCCTGTCCTTAATTTGGTGATATAATAAGAGCATAGTTTATTAGAGCCCACCTTCAGCGTGGACGTAGGCTGAAACGCTCCGTTTATAAAGGTTTTTGAAAACTCCCTCCTGATTTGCCAATGCGTCAAGTGTTCCCTCCTGCACGACTTTGCCCTTTTCTAACACTATAATCCTGTCTGAGAGGGTGATGAGTGAGAACCTGTGAGATATGAGGATAAGAGTTCCATTCTTTGCGTAGTTTCTCATTGCCGTTATGATATTCTTCTCAGACCTTGAATCGATCTGGGCTGTAGCCTCATCCATTATAATAATGTCTGGGTTTCTCACGAAAGCCCGCAAAATAGATACCGCCTGACGTTGACCTTCAGAAAGGTTCCTTCCCATTTCCCCTACCGGTGAATCTATACCCTTTGGGAGAGTGCGGAATATGTCACTCATTCCATAGAGTTCTATAAGGGATTGAACCTCCTCCTTTGTTATTCTGGTCTTGGAATATTCTATGTTTTCAAATATTGAACCGTTAAATAGGAATGGTTCCTGAAGAACGGGAACTATCAACTTCCTGTAGTCTCTGGTATCCAGGGTGTTTAAAGTCCTGAGGTCTATTGTAATATCTCCCTCATCCGGGTACTTGAACTTGAGGATTACGTTAGTAAGTGTTGTCTTTCCAGCGCCTGTTCTCCCAACTATCGCAACGCACTCCCCCTTTTTTATCTCCACGGTTACTTTATCGAGAGCAACGCTGCCATCGTATGTGACCCTCATTCCCTTCCCCTTGATTGAATTGGAGAATGTATGTACTTTTTCTATTCCACTATCTTTTTCTGGGCTGCTATCGATGATGCTGTAGATACGGGAAGCTCCAACTATTGAATTCTGATAGGTATTATAGAGCTGTGAAAGCTGTACGATGGGATTGAAGAACTGCTGAACATAAGCTATGAATGATACCAGGATACCGAGGCTTATCTGGCCTTTCAACAGGGCGATTGATCCTTCATAAATCACCAAGACTATTCCAACGGCTTCAATTACCCTTATTACAGAACCGTAGGAGGATGACAGCTTCGTTGCCTTCATGTTTGCATTGAAATTTTCTGAGTTCAGGGTTCTGAACCTTTCCTCAATCTTTTGCTCTGCGTTGAATGCCTTCACCGTCCTTATCGCAGCTATTGTCTCTGCAAGATTACCGGTTATTGCTGCGATTGCTTTCCTGGTTTTCAGGTAGTTCGCCCTTACCTTTGTCTGTAGAGCGAGGGTGAATATACCAAGAACTGGCATTACGAGGAGACTGTATAGTGCAAGTGGAGTATCAAGGTAGAACATAATACCCGCTGCGATGACGATAGTTGTTACCCCGGAAATCACCTGCGGTAACTGATACGTCAGGAAGTCTGATATTGATTCTGAGTCATTCTCTATCCTGCTTATCAGATACCCAGCCTTAACCTTGCTGAAAAATTCCAGCGGAACCCTCTGGAGGTTCTGGAATGCTCTGTCCCTCAATCTCTTTATGACACCCTGAGCAACCTTCGTTGATGCAAGTGACATCGATCTGTTGCTGAAGAATTGAAAGAAGTAAAGGAGAAAGAAGAGTGAGGCGTAGAGGGCAAGGGACGTTACGTTCCTGGAAAGTATGGCATTAACAGCAAATCCAAGGGCAAGCGGATAAAGGACCCGTGCTATAGCAGTTATTACAACTGATGTGGTGAAGACGGCCGAATTCCGCTTCCAGTAAAGTATATCCTTGACCATCCGGAGCATGGTCTTTCCGCCCTTCTCCGGCTTTAGGAACTCGTCTTCCACGGCGTCATATCCTGTTGACATAACCACCTTCCTCGCCGGTAGGATCCTCCCGAAGTTCCCCTTCTTCCAGCAATAATACTTTATCGGCAAATGAGAGAGCAGATGCCCTCAGGCTTATCATGATTATTATTGTGTTCCTCATGAACTCCCTCAGGTTTTTGAATATGTTTATTTCAGTATCAGGATCAACGCTAGATGTAGCATCGTCAAGAATGAGTATCAGGGGATTTCTCAGAACAGCTCTTGCGATCGCAATTCTCTGTCTCTGTCCCCCCGAGAGCGTTATGCCCCTCTCACCTATCATCGTATCGTATTTTAGTGGCAGAGACTCTATGAAATCAGATATGGATGCTATTCTGGTTGCGTCCTTTATGCTTGTATCTGGAGCGTCGAGTCCAAAGAGTATATTCTCCCTTATCGTACCTGAAAGGAGAATGATTTCCTGAGGAACGATAGATATTCTGCTCCTCAGGATGCTCAACGGAATATCCCTGGTGTTCCTACCTCCAAGCGATATGGTTCCTGAGTCAGCCTCATAATATCTAGTTATGAGATTTACCAGTGAGGACTTACCTGCACCTGTCTTCCCCGTAATTCCGACGAATTCTCCTGGTAGGGCCCTGAACGTGACATCCTTCAATATCACATTGTTGCCTCTTGCGAATTTCACGTGATCGAAGGTCAGTATTCCAGGCTGAATTGTTTCTTGGGAATGTTCCACATCTTCCTCCCCTCCAGAGGCAGTTATTTCCTGAATCCTTCCTATGGCTGCTCTTGAATTCTCCGAGAACACTATCATTCTCCCCAGGAAGGAGACAGGGTCTGTGAGCATGGCAAATATGGTTACTGCCGCCACCAACCCACCAACACTTGCCTTGCTTATCAGGTCCAGGTAACCACCAATTCCAATAATCGCACTCGAGACTGCGGCAACAGTGAGAGGCATGAGGTTGTTGATTATTACCCTGGTTTTCACCACTTCATAATTTTCGTCATAATACTGTTCTGTAATCGCGGCGTACTTATCAATCTCTTTCTTCTCAGAGGCAAGCCCCCTAACAACCCTTTGACCGACAATGTTTTCCTGAAGTGTTTCCCCAAGCTTCCCATAGGTATCCCTGATCTTCTTCCAGACCGGTCTTTGCCTTCTTGACGAAACAATACCTAGGAAAATCAGGACAGGTACTGCCAGCGCCAGTAAGAGCGAGAAGAGCGGGGAAATCATGAACAGCAGTATGAACGCTTCTATGATGAGGAATACAGTTGGGAAGAGACTAGTAAACATACTAAGATTGAAATTTCTTGTCGCCTCAATGTCCATTGATCCTCTTGAAAGCAGATCGCCTGAAGTCTGTGTTTCGAAGAACAGGAACCTCTTCCTGACCAAATGAGATACGAAATCCTTTCTCAGATTATACGCGTACGTCTGGCTGATGTATTGCCCACCGTAATTCAGTGAAAATGTCGCAGCTGCTGATATTGTATAAGCCAGCACTATCAGTAATGCAATGTGAGGAATAGATGAGTAGATTCCATATTCTACGGCTGTTACCGCCTCGCCGATGAATACAGGTACGAGCAGTAAAGAGAAGTTTGATATTATTCCGGCTACAATAACGATCGAAAAGGAGAGAGCACTGTTTTTCAGATATGGTCGCGCAAATAGCACTGGCTCAAGTATTTTCAATAAAGAACCTTTTTTCCTCCTTTCGCCAGAAGTTTCAACTGCCATTATGAAGCCCTGCTCCCCTTTTTTGTAACTTTGTCTAATGCCCTAATCAATATTATCCTTTGCCTCATAATAGGAACGATGCGATACGCTAAATTTTCCTTATCACTCTTTCCTTATCATTGATGCTTGGAGTCGTAGCATCCCAGTTTAATGGAATTTCTGATATTCATGGGGAAATATCCTGATATCTTCTAATAGACGCAATAAAGGAGGCGGTGCAGGTGTATTTTTTTCTAGATCCAATTTCTACGGGAACTGGATGGTATGGACGCGGTCGGGATTTGCTTATTATTTTAAGCGAATACTTTTGGAGGTATTCTCTAATAACTTCTTGGTCATTCGATTTAGTGTTTCATCAAATAAGGGACAATAACTTTTTGATTAGTGCTTTGCTTTCCTTATGGGAAATACGGTCAAAAGTTGAATTGTCCTCTATAATTCCACTCTCCAGGAAGTCGCGCAAGAAATCAAATCCGGATATGATTGAAGACAACCAATCAAATCTGGCAAACTGAAATGCATCACTCTGAAGTAACGCAATGATATCACCACAATCCTTGGTGAATTTGTCACTTAAGTGGTCCTTGTCCGGTGTAGTTTCAAGCGATAGGTCATAGTGTCTGTCCCATGCCGCTTTTAATTTTAGCAGGAGGAGCATTGAGATCTCTGGGACTAAGACTTGAAACTCAGACTCAAAGGAATATGAAATATTCTTGGGAACAGTCCCGTATTCTATTTCCATCAAATTTAGCAATTTTCCCGTTCCGTGGAATTGATCTTTCCTTGGCAGAAAGTCAAGATAAATATCTCCGGAATCCAAACGCTTTAAGTATAGTGTGTTTCCTGCAGAATCTCTTTCTCTGATGTAATCCCGGGTCGAGTACAGGTGCCTCTTTAATGCGTCTTTGAAACGACTAGTTGCAATCAAATCGATATCGAGTGAATATTTCCAAGGATTAAACGAGTGGACTGCCCAGCCTCCTATGAGAATGATGCCGCCTTGCCTGTAATTTCTGTTAGCAATGCTCCAGTCGAAAATGTACCTGAGCTCTTCGAACGAGCCCCTGGCCAGAGTGGTCTCTCCACCTTCTTCATTTACCAAGCTTATTCACCAGATCTCTTGCAGCAATCCGTCCATCCATTCCTAATCCTGCAAGATCCAATATGTTCTGGCACACGTCAACAATCCGAACGCCTTTAAACATGGTGGAAGATTTCATGATATCTCTATCCGGTAAATACACCTTCAAGCGACATCCGCCAGCCTTCCCCTCGGAAAAGGATCTAATGGCCCCTCTGTCGGATGGATTTAGGAGGTAGATATATGCAGTATCTTCCCTCATTATTGATGAACCATGTGAAACGGCAGATGAATGGGCAGTGAAAGCATAATCAATTCCAAGCCTGTTGAGATTGAGCGCGACTTCATTTATACACTGGGTTGCTGTACTGAAATTAGTGTTTATAGTCTCCACGAGCAGACCCTCAAGAGCTCTTTCCCACGAAACCACATTGAAAAGCCTGTCCGTGTCTTTAATTCTTAAACCGTAATCCACAGTTATTATTCCAGAGTCTTCTAGTTTATGAATTATGTTGTTTGTCCATCCATATGAGACACCGGTTTTTCTAGAAACAGAAAGGATACTGTATGGCTTGTCAGTCAATAAGGAACAGACAATTTTCCACGCCTTATCTGAAGTGAGTCTTGACGGGTTTGTTTTTAAGTGGTGGGAGGGGGCATTAAGCTCAGAAGCAGTTGCCCTCGGTGATAAGTACTGATACAACTTTGGAGGAATAAGCAAAGTCTCTACACCAAGCTTGGTGGCAAGTCCTTGAGTGCTGTACTTCAGTGTTTTTCCAGCACAAACCAATCTAATCTCCTTCTTGCCCAACAATTGTTTATTTATTAAGTGCGAAATGGCATATATTCTATATATTGTGTCTTCATTTATTCTAGGCTTGATTTCAACGAAAGTCAGTATGTCTCTGGACTCAATTGCTAAATCTATCAGTAATTCCCTTTCCCCAAGAGATATTGGGTAAGAGTGAATTATTTTTGCACCCTGTGAAATCCGGAGTTTCTCAAGTATAAACTGATAAACTGGCTTTAGATCCTCATTCGTGTATCTGTATTTAGTGATACTTTATTAATGTATCGCTGATAACTATCAGTAAACAGAGATATTTTAAATACATATCAGTGATAAAAATTCGAAGAATAAAAACTAGTGGACCGGTCAGGATTTGATTAAAACTTTAATGGAATACCGTGGACAACAGATCGTCAACACGTTAAATATTAATGGAAAACAAGTTCTTCCATGCCGTCAGGTTCTGTCTGCCAGTATTAAATCCAGGTAAACGTCAGGCAAGAAGACGTGCACATTTCCGCGACGATGATCTACGGTAAGGGTGTGTGCGTCAGGACTGGTTTGTATTTTCTCCACGAACTGGAGAGTGTTTGTGTCAAAGACATCTATCACTCCAGGATTCCCCACCGCAACGTAAAGCCGATCCAAATTCCGGTTCAGCCAAATTACATCCGGTGGTCCTGACAGAGGCCCGAGAACTTCTATTGCATCTGTTCCCAAGTCAAGACCGATTAAGATGCCCTCATCACAGGCGCAATATAGTGTGCCGTTCTTCTTATTCTGTTCCAGCCCGTGTGGTCCCCTAGCCGGGATGCTAAACGTTCTGGAAACCCTAGAAAGATTATCGGCCCTAACAGAGACTATTGAAGGCGGATCAGCAACGTTCACGTAGAATGAGTCCGTATCTGCATTATAGAGTGCCCATCGAGTTCTTCCCGGAAGTTCGATCTTTCCCATCACTTTCCCGCTGCTGGTGTCGATGAAGGTCAGAGATGGTGGGGCATTGCTCTTTTCTGTATTGCCAACACCTGCAACCAT
>JAMCQR010000055.1 GCA_023379555.1 Thermoplasmatota archaeon
CTGATAGAGTATATATGAAATTCTCTATCGGCTTGAAAAACTTGTCGAGCCTGCTCTTGCCGCCCGTGAATACTGTGAAGAGGTATTTCGAAAAGAACCAAGAGAATACTATGACTACCCCCCAAACGACTGCAACGACGAACAGGTCTTCGATTGAGAGCATGATGACACCTACAGGCTGGACCTCAAGAGCGCCCACATACCTAAAGTGATAGCCATAACGATCTCAATGCATCCAACAATTAAAATATTACAATATCCAATTATTCCGGGACTTCAAGCGTGTGATTACGGTGTGATTTCAGCACTATTGAAGTGACTGTGCTTTTTATCCCACCTATCTTCATTAGTCTGTTCTTGAGCAAATCCCTGAATTCTTCTATGCTAGCCACATTCACTAATACTATAACGTCAAATTCACCTGTTACCTCGTATATCTGGACAGCGTTCTTTATTTCTTTTAGGGAGGAAATCACCTCATCCATTCTCTGGGAATCCACGAATAAGTCCACGAATGCAAGTACTCTGTCTGCCAAATTTTCACTACCTGTCGGCTTCTCCCCTCATCAGGAAAGGCTATAAAAATATTAGTCAGGCCTTGTATGTTGACTGCTTTTTTAAAGTCCACTTAACCCTTGTTCAGGAACACGGTGAGACTGTCTCCATCCTGTACCCTGTGCTGCAAACCCACGCGCTGATTGGGGAATCTCACGGATTTGCCAGTAATGGTGGCGAATTTGAATTTTTCGACGAATTCTGTGTGAACGGCCTTGCAAACGTCTTCGACCGTGCTTCCCTCTCTCACCACCATCGGTTCCTCATCTGCAGGCGCATTCCAAGGTATGAGATGCACCCTGATCATCCTGACCTTCCCGGCTATCTTCTCCTTCAGTAGACCTATGTTCCTTTTCTTCGTAACGGAGGTTGGGATTGGGTTGAGGTTGAGGGATTCTAGGAACTCATACGCCTTCTGGAATTCTGGAGTGTCTGCCTTGTTAAGGATGAAAATCGCAGGGATGTACACCCTGTTCCCAAGCAGACCATCTATGAAAACATCCGGAGTAATGGATTGTCTCAGTATTATGTCTGCGTTGATTATCCCGAACTCCCTGCTAATGGATTCTAGAAGCTCAATATCGAATTCGGATTTTCCTACTTTGGTAATGTTCAGTCCTCCTTTGTCTTTGAGCAATATGGACATCTTCGGAGGCTTCTGGTTGATCCGGATACCTTCTCTCTGCAGCTCCTTGATGATGTAAGACGGATCGTACTTGAAAGGATCAAGGACGACAACGATCAGATCCACATTCCTCAGGACTGAAATGACCTCCTTCCCCCTTCCTCTGCCTTCGTGCGCACCTTCGATGACCCCCGGCAAGTCAAGTATCCTGAACTTCATGTCCCTGTATTCCATCACACCTGGAACTATGGAGAGAGTGGTGAAATCGAAGGCTCCGACCCTGCTTTCTGCGTTTGTGATCGCGTTCAGAATGCTGCTCTTGCCTACCGAAGGCGGACCCAGCAGGCCGATGCTCGGATAGATTCCTTTCTTTATGAAAAAACCTGTTCCTGCTCCCTTCTTGGATCTTTCTTCTCTTACCTTTTCGAGCCTCGCTATCTTTGCCTTAATCCTCCCGATGTGGTGTTCCGTAGCTTTGTTGTACTGTGTCTTCTTTATCTCTGCTTCGAGTTCCTTGATCTCATCATCAATAGCGGGCATTTACGGTGACCTTCACCAAGCTCAGGACTTCGAAATCGTAGTCCAATTCGTTCACAATCCGGAAGGAGAGTCCTTCGAACTGTCCCTTTTCTGTGTGAGATAATGAGGACTCAATATAAAAAGCGTGGTTGGAATATTCACTGAATTTTTTCAGGAATTCCAAGGTCAATTCATTTCCTTTGGTGCCACCCGTCCAGGTTGGGTCGTCAGGAACTTCTGAGGGAAGATAAGGAGGATTGAAAACGCACCAGTCGAATTTTCCCCTTATTCCATCGAACATATTTGTCCTGACAACATTCACCGAGAGACCGCTCTGAATTGCGTTATTTCTCGCACACCTTGTTGCCTTGTCAGATATATCCACAAGGGTGACAACTGATCCACTCTTGGCATAGCTCAGCCCTATGATGCCCGTCCCACAACCAATTTCCAATATCCTGCCCTTTATTTCTTCAATGCCCAATAGGAGATAGGAATCGTCCTCCGGTTCGTAAACCCCAGCGCACTTCTCTATTCTCATAGGTTTAGTGCTTCTTCAATGTTAGAAATCTCAACTGTAGTGCTGTCTTCCCCTATCAGTGCACCTTTGCTGTTTGAAACGACGGAAGCCCCGATGTACAGACTGCCGAAGTTAGCGGTTCCTACCCTTCCCTTCACACCGAATAACTTCCCGAGTTCATCAATCTCATCATCTGTCATATTAGGAGGTATGACTAGTCCTGATGATGTGATCAGTCCGCTGGACCCAACCGTCCTGACTTCCCTGAATTTCCCCTTAACAACTTCCACCCCTAGAACCTCTCCAATTGTCCTGACGGACTCATCGCTGAACTCTTCGTGTATGAGTGCGGCCTTGTTGTTAGCAAGAATGTTGTTCCCAACAGCATTCAGGTTGTCTTTCAGGACTGCATAGTTGACGTCCTTTGGGATGTTCTTGAGCTCCTCTTCTGATACTATATTGCTGAAAATCATTCCGTTAGAGTTCATGACGGTCATCGAACCGAGAAGATTCGAGCCACCGATGGTCATCTCAATAGGTTCTGTTTTGAGATAGTGTGAAGTCATGCCCTTAAAATCTCTATCGGAGTTCCTTGGCACCAACGTATAGTCTTCCCAGGTCCTGAGATAGACCCCCAAAAAAGGAGAATTGAATATCCTTGTAACTTGAATCATGCCTGATCTGGAAGAAGTACCTCAGCTGAATTGTCCTCTTCCAGTTTCAATATCTTCACTCTCAGTTTCCTTGGAGGTTTTTCGATTCCCCTCTTCCAGATGAACTTGTTGACCGAATCGTCAATCCAAACATTATCTGAAGGAACCTTCATAAAGCGTGCCACTTTTGTTCTTAGCAGCGATACCGCCGCAGAACTCCTTCTCTTTCTTGAAACGTAAACTACTTCCCTCAGTGATATTGTCATCTCAACTTCTTTCTCTGCCATTCATCTCACTCCTTCAGCTTGTTCCTTCTCCACGTTCTCCTCTTCGGATTGGTGGTAACTCTCCTGTTTGTCTTCATCATAACCCAGGCAGGAACCCTGGAATTCTCGTTCACTTTTGCCATCAGTCTCTTCTTCGTCGCAACATGCTTGTTTCTAGCCAAAT
>JAMCQR010000056.1 GCA_023379555.1 Thermoplasmatota archaeon
GCCAGCAGTATGCTCTCAGTTCCTCCAGATGAAACTGAACCTCTGACCCCCTCGTCTCCGTGCATCAACGAGGATGACATGCTCACTATCTCTCTCTCGAATTTTGGTATGCTTGGCCAGATGTCGGGATGAAGCGCGTTAGTCTGTGAAACGACGTGATAGAGCTTTTCATAGAAAGAGAGAAGCGGCTCGTCTCCATAGTAAACTGCCCCCGAGACCTTACCCGCCTTCCACTGAGAATTCTCTATCTCAGAATACTGGGAGAGCGTTCCAAGGATAGAATCTTCGGCAATTCCCTTTTCTGGTATTTTCACAAAATTTGATTCAGGAGAGTCATAAGGTTTTAGGTCTTTCTGCAATTCTTTTAGTACGGATTCAAAATTAATTCCGTCCATAGAAGTGGAATTGAATTGGCCGTATTTTAACCTTTTCAGGAAGGCCATTTTCCTTGCTGGATCGGAAGATTTATTCTATCTGTTCTGGAAAAGAATTTAAGTGCACTTATCTTTTGGCATGTTATTAATATTAAATAAGCTATAATTGTCTGAATGAAGGGGACGAGCGTAGCCGTTGTTCTTCTTATTGCGACCGTTTTGATTCTGCCTGCCGTCAGCGGGGCAATTTCAAATAGTGGCGAAAAGACTCCCATCAAACACGTGATAAACATCTACTTCGAGAATCATACTTTTGACAACTTCTTTGGAACATATCCGAAGAATCCATCCTCCTCAGATCAGTCTCTCATAGCAAACATTTCAGAACCACAGAATCTGCTCCAAAACACTTCTTTATCGAGCAGTTTGACTCCTGTCCCTGCAGGCACGTTCAGCACTCCCAATCCGGTCGAAGGATTCACGGCATATCACCTGGATTGGAATCATGGGAAGATGAACGGCTTCCAGACAGGAAGCGGTCCAAATTCAATGACATATTATACTTCGGCCCAACTAGGACCGATCTGGGACCTTGCAGAAGAGTACGGAATGAGCGATGAATACTTTGCCTCCACTATATCCGAAAGCGCACCTAACACCTTATACTACCTTGCTGGTTTCACTCCCGTTTTCAACGACTATGGACCTCCTCCAAGTATTCCGATTGGGGAAACCATATTTGGAGAACTGAACCAGTACAACATTTCTTGGGGGGTCTATGTGAGCGGAAACCAGAAGAGCTTTGATATGTCTGGTATGATCCAGGGAATTGACAGTTATTCTGCAAATATCAATAGTTGGACCAAATTTTCACAGCAGCTTAGCAACGGTACACTTCCTTCTGTAAGTTACGTATTTTCTCAGGGAGGAAACGGATACGACACTGGTGCACCTGGAAGCTTGCTGAAGGGGGAGCTGTGGCTTATGTCATTGATAAATTCTATAGAAGCAAGTCCCATTTGGAATAGTACAGCTGTCTTCATAACCTGGGATGATCCAGGAGGATACTATGATCAAGTTTCACCCCCAATTGTGGATAACCACCAACTGGGCATGAGGCTCCCGCTGATAGTTGTGTCTCCGTATGCAAAGGAGAATTACATATCTAATACCATCCTAACTCATTCATCCATCCTGGCATTCATAGATTACAACTGGAATATTCCAGCGCTGAACTCCTTTGTCAGCAAAGTGAACGTTCCTCTGGACTTCTTCGACTTCAGTACAGCGAGGAGTCCTATGACTTTTGATTTCGGCAACACGATTTCAGTACCAACGGTATTGAATTTTAATCTCAATGCGAGTCAAAATTCTTCGAATCTTTCCAGCACCTTCCCTCTTAACCCTCAGGAACCATTTGCCTCGTTGCACTATGCCAACCAGAGCGCGATAAACTATACCCTTTCTGGGAATGGAGTCGGAACCTTTGTAAAAGCTGACTTGACTATTTCTCCATTTTATTCCTCTCCGTATTTGCTCTTGGTACTGATAATTGCTTTCGTCGCCGTTGCCATATTACTGCCAAGAAGGAGGACTTGAGATGCCAAGTAATTCGATATCCAGGACAATGAAGTTTTTGTCAGGCCTTGCACTTGTGCCCATTCCTGCAGCAATCTTCACTTCTGGAGTGGTTTTAACGTACGGATATGCATCCGGATTGATATTCAGCATCGGAGACACGAGACAGCTGACCCCAATCTTCACAGGAATCATAATAGGTTCGATCATCTTTTCTTTGATTGGATTCCTTCTCAAGTCATCCCTGCAGAATCTTCTTTCGCTAACCGTACTGACGGTCATTCTGCTTGTTGCATCCTCTGTAATAATATACCTCAATTCTCTCGTACTGAACAGCACGAATGCAATGATTGTTTCCCTTTTGATGGGTTCTCCGGCAATGGCAATTTCACAACTTTTAAGAAGTAGATCTGAAGTCTTTTCCAGGGTTGCCAGACTCGTTTTTGGAGCAGTTCAGGGAATTCTTATCATAGTTTTCATCTTCGTCTACGCTGTCATCTACGAATTACAGGGACAGGTCAATCTCTACTTGGGCCCCCTGATTTTCTTGGTGGTTTCGCTGGTCTATCTGACAGTCACAAGGATGATATTAAGCGGGTCATTCACCACTTTCTTTCCCAAGTGATTTCCTGTTGACTGAATTTCTATCTTTATTTCTTTGGCACGTTCAGTTGGTTCGCTGCAATATTTTGAATAGCCAGAAGCACTCAAGTGCTGAGAAATATGGTCTTGCCTTGGATAGTTTTTTTTGACCTTGACGGAACTCTATGGGATCATCTTGATGTTTCAGCTACTTCTCCCCCATACTCAAAAATATCTGTCTCAATTATTTCAGATTCCAAGGGCGTAAGGATGCATCTCCTTCCGGGAGCCGTAGATTTCATAAAGTGGGTCAGAACAAATGGTGGCCTGATATCCACTTGCAGCTGGAATGAATACGAGAAGGCATACAAGGCACTTGAAGCATTTGGAATTGTAGAACTGTTCGACTTCCAGAAGATAGCCACTCACCCGAAGAAATATGTGTTGATGGAGGAAGTCCTCAAACAGCTCAGAGAAGATGGGAAACCGGTAAGTTCCAACAGACTCTTCTATCTGGACGATAGGGACTTGCACATAAAAGACGTAAAGGCAAGATTTCCTGAATTGACATTCTTTCAAATGTGGAAAAACGGGACCAATTATGAAAGAGTCAAGAAATCCATAGCTTCGAGACTTGCAGAAACCGAGCAACGTAGAATTGCAGATCAAACCAAATCCGACGTAACATCCTAAAGATAGGAAGAGGGATTTGTGAACGTTTTGCAAAAGCGTAAATATTTAAAAAATTATCGAAAAAGCATGAGCGAGAAACTGGTGTTCCCTTCGGAAGAGTGGATCAAGGACTACTGCTCAAGGCTTTCAACTTCAACGGAATATGGCAGACTTGGAAAGGGTTGGCAGGAACCAATTCAATTCAAAGTTGATGACCTAGCAAATATCAACATCAATCTGGGGTTCAAATCGTTCATCCTGAACCTCAAGGACGGAAAATGTGAAGGTTATCGACTGGTTGGCGATGATGCGGAAAGTGCTCCGTTCGTACTCAACGCCACATATTCAAACTGGAAGAAGATACTGGAAGGCAAGGTCAATCCCACCCAGGCGATGCTTTCTGGCATCCTCAAGGTTAAGGGCAACATGATGCTGCTGATGAAGTACGCGGCGGCAGCTACTGAAATGGTCAAAACTGCCGAATCTATAAGCACGGAGTACAAGATATAGGCGTACTCTCTAATCTGTCATTTTGGAAGAGCCATAGGAGAGAGCCGGTCATGCGAAGGGAGTAATAACTCGATTTTGATCGTTTGAAAATTGTATTTATATTCTAAATGGAGTATGAAGTTAAGGTTTAAAGTAGTGCTTCCTACATATACAAAGGATAGACCATGATGCTTGGAATTAATTCCAAATACCTCAGCAAAGATGGATATACCGAATCTCTTTTCTTGGTTTATCAGAGGAACTGAAATTATGGTTCAAAATTTTGGAAATTACAAGAATTATGTGGGTGGAGAATTCGTTGACGAAGGGAAGGAAAAGGAAATCATCAGCCCCATCGATGGTAGCAAGATTGCCAGAGTCATAATGGCAAACGAGGATGTGACGAGACGCGCAATTGACGTTGCTCACGACGCATTCTATTCGAAATGGAACAGGTCGTCACTCAGCCAGCGCAAGGCGCTCCTCGAAAGACTAGCCAACCTTGTCCAGGAGAAATCGGAACTGTATGTTCAACTGGAGTCTGCGAACACTGGCAAGACAATCAGGCAGAGTACTCTGATGGACGTCCCTCTGGCAATAGACCATCTCAGGTACTTCGCACACGAAACGGAATTCAAGGAAACGAGGGAAATTTCCCATCCCGAATATCCGGGGACCAAGGGAATAATACAATATGCTCCACTTGGTGTCATTGGGGCAATAGTTCCTTGGAATGTGCCGATAATGATGACCGTCTGGAAATTGGCACCGGCCATAGTGGCTGGAAATACCATCGTGATCAAATCGTCGCAATTCACTCCACTAACAGCGCTGGAACTTGCAAGAGACATTGACAGGGCTGGGTTTCCTGCCGGAACTGTCAACATAATAGCTGGAGAAGGATCAACTATAGGCGACACGATAGCTAAGAGTCCTAAGGTCAATGCAGTCTCCTTTACGGGATCAACCGCTACTGGGAAGAAGGTTCTGAACGCTGCATCGTCTGGAATAAAGAAGGTTACTCTGGAACTTGGTGGAAAGAGCCCCAACATAGTTTTCGAAGATGCACAACTGGAAACGGCTGTGAAGGGTGCGCTTTTTGGAATTTATCTAAATTCGGGTCAACTCTGTGAATCTGGCAGTCGATTGATAATCCAGAAATCTGTCAAGAAAAAATTCATGGATTTGATGGAAGAGAAAATGAGCAGATTGAACCCTGGAAATCCGATGCAATTTGAGACCGACATAAGCGCTATAACGACTTCAGACCAACTAGATAAAATCAAGGAGATGGTCTCACGTGGTATTTCAGATGGTATTGGAGTCACCCAGCCTTTAGACTTAGAAGGTAGAGTCCCTTCAGGCGGGTTCTATTATCCGCCCACGATACTTTCTGGAATTGAGAAGAGTCCGACGGTTTCAAAGGAGGAGATATTTGGCCCGGTAGTAACCATTCACGAGTTCGAAACAGAGGAAGAGGCGATAGAGATCGCTAATGATACCAGATACGGTCTGGCAAGCGCAGTGTGGACAAATGATGACGACAGGGCAATGAGAGTTGCAAGCCGTATTGAGGCTGGAACCGTGTGGATCAATGACTATCACTTGCTTTCGGCCGCTGCCCCCAGAGGGGGTTTCAAAGATAGTGGAATCGGAAGAGAGCTTGGCCTCGAGGGAATCCTGGAGTACACTCAATCGAGACACATATTTGTCAGTGGAAAGGAAAACGAGTTGAAGGAAATAGCATACGGTTTGCTACTCCCTTAGGATAAAGTGGTGGATTAAAAGGGGTCGAAGAAAAATACAGTTAATGACCTGATACCCAAGAGTTTCTCGTTCGGCCGATTATCTGGAGATCACTGGAAATATTAAACCGATTCTAGAAAAACTTAATAGCCCGAAAGTGTCAACGCAATTATGAACAAGAATATTCTAGTTGCCATAGTGGCTGTGGTAGTCATTGTGGTAGCCGGTGTTGGAGTCTTCGAGTACAACTCGAGTCACGGTACGGGGACACTGAAACTTTCGGCTATGGACTCCCCTATTTTATCGAGTGTAAGTGCCGTCTACATTACTTTCTCTGCAATAGAATTGCACAACAGCCAAGCGGGAGTTAATGCAAACAACTCATCTGGTGGTTCTTCTGGTTGGACTAATTATACTTTCACTACGCGAACGGTGAACATATTCGGAGTTCAGCTGAACAACTCATCACTCTTTGGAACTGTGACTATCCCTGCTGGAAACTATACGATGATTCGGATATTCATATCCTCAGTATCTGTCTCTGTAGCTGGTGCAAATGTGAGCTTCAACCTGTCATCACATTTTGGGTTCATAAATCACCCATTCAAGGTTTCAGCCGGATCAACCACAAATGTGATTTTTGAGTTCAATCTTTCCAGCTGTCTGAATCTCACTTCGAAAACTTTTACACCTTACCTAGGAATAGCCGTGTCCTAGACTCCTAAATGAAAGATTTTTTTTCTTTTTTTTGAGTTTTCATATTTTCTAATTTGATTTTGAATCCCGCTCCATCGACTTCGCTCCTTTTGGAACTTCATTTAGTTAAGATCCAAGAGCTTTGAGGACTCCAAGAGTTTTAACAATGTGTGGGGAACAATTGGCACTTCTTATCAATTTTTGAAGTCTCTTTTGGAGCCAGACTAGCTTCCAAATTTCGCCTAATCACATTTTAGTCTGAATTGGTGCAAACTGCATTATCGGGAAGGTAACCTGTTAAAGAGCTTCCTTTTCTAATAGCTTCTTGAGGTACTTTATATTGATATTTCCCCCACTCAAGACGACGGCAATATTCTTGCTGGATTTCAACAGCTCATTTTTTTGTAGCAAGCATGCAGCGGAAGCTGCACCCGATGGCTCTACAAGCATGTGATCGTTAATCAGGATGGCAAGAATCGATTTCTCAATTTCTTCCTCACTAACGGTGACCATATCATCCACATTTTTCTTTATAATGCTCAGAGTTATGTCGCTTGCTTTCTTAGTAATCATTCCATCTGCTATGCTTTCTTTCACTGATATTACTGTATCTCTTCCGTGATAGGCTTCGACCATAGCTGGATTATTCTCGGACTGTACTCCGATAACTCTGGCCTTCTTGGATAGAGACTTCAGTGCAACAGATATTCCCGAAACTAAACCCCCACCTCCCACCGGAACGATCACTGTATCTATTTCGGGCATGTTTTCATAAATTTCTAGCCCAATGGTTCCCTGCCCCGCTATGACGTGTGGGTCCTCAAACGGATGTACAAATTCTGAATTTTCTGCCTCGCAGTACTTTATTGCATCGGCATAGGCATCTTCGTAGCTTTCTCCCCCAATCACTACCTCTGCACCGTACGAAGTAATGGTTTTGATTTTATCTGGATTTGCCCATTTAGGAACGAATATTGTCGCTCTCTTCCCAAAAACTCTTGATGCATATGCGACTGAAAGACCGTGATTTCCAGATGAAGCCGTAACCACTTTTTTCTCATTCTTCAATGATTTTATTTTGTTTATTGCCCCTCTTAGCTTGAACACCTTTGTTGGTTGAAAATTCTCTGTCTTAAAGAATATGTTTTCCCCCGTCTGGCCGCTGAAGTATGGAGAATAAACAAGAGGACAGTATGTAACGAAACCATCTATAACTCTAGCTGCTTCTCTTATATCATTTATTGTGACATATTTTCCACTCGATTGCATTTATGTTATCACTGTTTTTTCATAGTATCTCGATTTATAAACATATTTGTGCAAGAAATTCAAAGGAAGAAATATAGAGTTGTTATTGTCGAGGATAGCTCCTCTAGTTACCCAAGTAAATAACTCACTCAATTGAGAGGCCCACACCTCAAACCCTAGGCTTTGTCGTTAAATTGTCAATAAAACGACAAAATTCTTAAAAGACGACAAGGCTCAAAGTACAGTAAGGTACTTATACTTGTCAGACAATTATCATACAGATGTCAGATGGATAAGAAATTTGAGATAATTGCTGAAGAACATTTCTTCGAGAGACTGGGATCAATTGCAGGGGACGAAGAGGAAGTCAAGAAGATTGCGAGACTAATATTGGAAGAAGCAAATTTCTAATTTGATTCACTATTCCCAATACTCTTCCCTCTTGGTAAAAGCATTAATATTTTGGGTAATTAACGGACTCAGGGGCCGTAGCTTAGATTGGTTAGAGCACCCGGCTGATAACCGGGAGGTCGTCGGTCCAAATCCGATCGGCCCCATAGACAGGCAGAATAACTCGGCAAAACTAATCTTCAAATTTCATTGAGATAAAGCCGCAAAAATGTAAAAAAAAGAGATCACTTTGCCTGGAATTCTGCCTCGAATTTCCTTCTTTCAGTCTCCTTTGCAGATCTCTTACCCAACACTTCCCTACCGAATACTATGGTTACGATTGAAGCAACAAAAGTTGCAGCAGCGATTACGAATGCATAGTAGAATGCAAGGTGAGATGGAAGAATCTTGGTTATAGGATGCCCTCCAACATAGGCAATTGTGTAAGAGGCTGTGAACGTTGATAGAAGTGTGCCAGCTATTGGCGCACCTATTGCACTGCCTACACTCCTGAACGTTCCATTCATTCCAGTTGCAAGGCCCATATCCCTTGGATCAACCGTCAGGATGAGGAAGTTGATTACGGATGCGTTAATCATTGACAATCCCGCTCCGGTGACAAATTCCAACACTAACACCATATTGTAAGATGGAACTAATGACTGAAAGATGAACCCGATGGCCGTGACGACACTCCCCAGAACTGCAAACGGCTTTACTCCAACTCTAGAAATCAACTGACCAGTTATTGGCGCAAAAATGAGCATTCCTATCGCAAACGGCACGAGCGAAATTCCAGTGTTGAGAATTGACTTTCCAAGACCGTCTGGGATAGGCAACTCGAACCTATATGTCAGGGCCTGCATCGCAAGAAACATTCCAAACCCCGAAATTGTGATCGCAAAGTTTGTGACCATTACATTGCGTTGTGCAAGTAGTCTAAAGTTAAGAATTGCCTCTCCTCCCTTCTTTGTATACCGTGATTCGTATGCCACTAGCGGAGCTATCAGTATGGCTGATGTCGCAACCATCCCTATTATTCTAGTGGATATCCAGCCCCAAACGGGACCCTGTGAAAGAGCGAATACAAACAAGCCGAGGACAGAAGCCAAAAGGGCCGCGCCCACATAATCGATCTTCACCTCTGGTCTCTTATATTTTGATTCTTTTATGATTATTATAGCCACTATTGTGGCGATTATGACAAATGGAACTGCTGTGTGGTATGTCCATCTCCATCCAAAATCGTTTGACACGAGCGAGCCGAGTGGAAGGCTGACCGCAAATCCGGCTCCAAACATCGCGCTTATCAAAGCCTGAGCTTTCGGTATCATTTCCTTCGGAAATTCTTCCCTGATCAGACTCATACCTAGTGGAAGAATTGTAAGTCCAATTCCCTGTATGGCTCTGGACACAACCATAAATGTGAAGTTTGGAGAGAATCCAGTGACTGATACAAATATCGCATACACTATAAGAGAGACTGATAGAATCTTCTTCTTACCATAAATATCCCCAAGCTTTCCAACCACCGGTGTCAACGCCACACCACCAACCAGGTAACTGGACAGTACCAGACTGACCTGCGACACGCTGACCCCAAACTCCGAAGCAATGCTCGGAAGAGATGGGGTAAGCATTCCCTCCACGTACATCACTATGATTACAATGAATGCAAGGAGTATCATGACTCGGTTCGTGTAATGCTTGTCGTATTCTACCTTTCCGTTTCCATTTTCGTACATCTTATTCACCTTTTAGATCAAGTTGCGAAATAGATCTGA